>NZ_JABUMQ010000406.1:0-8834 GCF_013336645.1 Myxococcus sp. CA039A
GCTCGACGCAGAGACTCGGCACCACCTGCAGCGCGTCCGCGACGCACACACACGGACGCGTAGCCTGAGGAAACTACAGTCGCACTGAGAGAAGGGACGCATCATGCCGGCTCGTTTGGGACGCGGGAGGCTTCGTCCTCACCTACAAGCGCTTGGAGCAGGGCCGCTTTCGCCTGCCTGCCTTCGGCGAGGACGCCTTGGGAGCGCAACTGGATGCCACTCAGCTGTCCATGCTGCTCGACGGAATCGACGTCACGCACGTCCGCAGACCAGGCAAGTGGGCACCGCCCCCTGCCGCCGAGGCAATGCCCGCCAGCGGTGGGTTGGTTTTCCCAGAGAGATGGCAGCGCTCGATGCGACGCACCAGTGCGAGTGGCGTGAGCGAGCCGAAGGGCTCGAGCAGGAAAACCTCACCCTCAAAGAGCGCGTGGGCAGCATCGAATCCCAGCTCGCGCTCCTCCAGCGGACTGTCTTCGGAAAGAAGAGCGAGAAGCTCCCCCGCCTCGAAGACGAGCTGCGCAAGGCCTCGGGCAACGCGCCCAGGCCGCGTGAAGCGACGCTGAAGGAGCGGCGATTGAAGCGCGAGGCGCGCGCGACGTTGCCCGAGCGGCTGATTCATCACCGCGTTCCCGAGGAAGCGCGGAGGTGTCCGTCCTGCGGTGGCACGGCGTTGAAGCCCCTGGGCCCCGGCAAGCGCACTGACCTCATCGAGTATGTGCCCGCGCACGTGGAGCGGCAGGTCCATCTGCAGGAGACGCTCGTCTGCCCCTGCGGCGCGGGCATCGTCACCGCCCCCGCACCGAAGGCCATTGAGCAAGGCCAGTATGGCCCGGGCTTGCTGGCGCACGTGGTGACGGCGAAGTGCTGCGACTCGATTCCGCTGTATCGCCAGGCCAAGGCCCTCGCCCGCGCGGGCATGCCCGTCGCGCGCACCACGCTCTGCGACGTCTTCCACGAGGTGGGCCGGGCCACGGCGCCACTCGCCGAGCGCCTCTTGGCGCTGGTGAGAGAGGCCCGCCTGGTGCACGCCGACGAGACACCCCAACGCGTGTTGGACGAAGGCAAGACGCGCCGGGCCTACGTCTGGACATTCCGCACCGATGAGCTCATCGCCTACGTCCACAGCGCCAGTCGCTCCGGCGTGACGCCCCTGGAAGTGCTCGGGGGAACCCAGGGCTTCCTGCGCGTGGATGGCTACACGGGCTACAACCGCGTGACGCTGCCGGAGGGGCGTGTGCGCGTGGGGTGCTGGGCCCACGTGCGCCGCAAATTCTTCGACGCGCTCACCACCGCGCCCGAGTCCAGGACGGCGCTCGACCTCATCCTCGCGTTGTACAGCGTCGAGCACGCCGCCCAAGACTCCGGGACGCTCGGCACTCCGGAACACCTCCACGCTCGCAGCACCACCAGTGCACGCATCCTCGAGCGTCTGGCTGCGTGGGTGGATGAACAGCTTCCGCTCCATCCCCCCAAGAGTCCCCTGGGCAGGGCTCTTCGCTACACGAAGGGGCAGTGGAGTGCACTGACGCGTTTCTTGGAGGACTCCTCACTTCCCCTCGACAACAACGCCGCGGAGCGTGCGTTGCGCGCCATGGCCCTGGGCAGGAAGAACTATCTCTTCGTCGGTAATGACGAGGCAGGTCGGAATCTGGCGGGGCTGAGTTCCCTGGTCGCCACGTGCGAGGTCCACGGCGTCAATCCCGAGACGTACCTCGCCGACGTGCTGATGCGACTTGGCAGCCACCCCGCATCACGTCTGGACGAGTTGCTGCCTCACCGCTGGCAACCGTCCTCCGCCTCCGCGCCTGACTCCTCCTGAAGCCACCCAAACCTTGGCGACCAGGACGTCCGTGCGCGGCTACCATGCTGAGCAAGCGGAAGGGTGCATCCGGCGAACGTCACCCGTCGGTCGGTTACTGCTTACCTGCACTGGGAGCATGCGCACGGCTGGCTCGGCCTTGGTGCTCACCTGGCGCCGACGGCGGTAGACCCATGACTGCACCATGCTCAGCCGCAACCCCCGGCGCCCGGCGAACTCCCGCTGCGTCAGCCCGCTCGCTTCGAACTCCTCCGCGACGCGTACCCACTCCGGCTTCTCAGCTCTCTTCAGCATCCGTCGAGGGATGACCTGCCACACTCATCCCGGCAACACCCCGCAGCACGTCGTCCGTCGGACGGATACGGCCAAGCGAGCGGGGGGCTGGTACGCGCGGGCGCTTCACGGACGCGCTGCGGCAGGAGGCACTCGCGGTGCTGGAGGCGCGGAAGGCTCAGGGCGCAAGCCAAGAGGGGGTGGCCGAGGAACGGGGCTGAGTCCCTGGACTCTCAGCCGCTGCAAGCAGCGGTCAGCGCGCGCAGGAGTGACAGTCGCCGCGTTTCAGCCGGTGCTCGTGGTGTGCGAGGCCGGAGGGCTGTAGTCGCCCGGGGCCCTCAAGGTGCACGGCCCCGGTGGCCCGCGGGTCGAGGGGCCGACGGTGGAGTGGGTAGCGGCGCTGGCGTCGGCAACGGGAGCATGCCCGCGGCGAGGCGGGCCTACGCGCCGGGATACTCCGCGTGGATGTCGCCGTCGCGCAGCCGCCAGCAGAAGTCGTTCATCCGCGCCGCAGCAGGGGCGTGCCGAGAGAGGATGTCCGCAACGGCGGCCGGCACGTCCTGCGGAATGTCGCCGCTCGCGCATCGGCGCACGTACCCGTTGCGCTCAACGGGGCCACCGCCCGCCGGCACCGGTAGCCCGCACACCGTGGTGACGAGCCAGTTCACCAGCCGCATCGCCGCGTACTCGGCATCGTGGCCGACGTGCCGCGCGACGAAGTCGCGCTCGGCGTTCGACAGGTCGAACCGAGGCGAGGTGGCCAGCCCGAAATCGACGAGGTAGATGCGCTCATCGTCGGCCCGGATGTTGCCGAAGTGTCCGTCCATGTGGAGCAGCTCGCGGCCACGCAGGAACGCCACCATCTCGAACAACTGCCGCTCGAGGGTCCCGGCCTGGCCGACCGGGTCGGTGAGCCTCTCGTGCAGCGAAGAGGGGACGTACTCGAGAAAGAGCACGAGGCTGGAGGTCGCGGCGGCCAGTTCCTCGAAGCGGATGCGCACGGCCGGGTCGCCGCCGAACTGGGCGACCACGGCGTCGATGTCCAGCTGTTCCGAGGCGACAGGTGCACGGCCGGGAAGCACCCGCCAGTGGTGCAGCAGGGGGAAGGACTCCGCCTCACCGGCGAGGACCCCCTCGGTGACGAGGAGGTTCGCAGCCAGCTCGCGCCAGGCGCCGAAACCCGGACCTGCGAGGCGGTACATGCCGTACTGGCAGGAGGTCGGCAGGTCGAACAGGTTCGCGGTGCTGTGTGGATGGGCCAGCTCCCGGTCGGTCATCGGGATGCGCTTGGCGAATACCGGCACGCCGTCCACGTCGAGCACCGAGGTGCCACCGCCCACCCCCACGGCGTGGGTGGGCGCGGCTCGGAGGGCCGCCGCCAGCTCGTCGGCACTGTGGGCGGTGAGCCACGCAGAGATGCGGTCGTGGCGGAGGCGTCGAAGGGAGTGCATCGCACCCCATCATGCCAGTCGCCGGCGATCAATCCACGGCCGCTTGCCGGCGATGCGCCAAACCTCGACGACTCCCTCGGGCCGGGCGCCGCCGTGAGCTTCGTCCCGGCCCTTCCGCACCCTGCTGATCGCTTTGCCAGTCGCGTGCGCCACCCCTGCCACGGAGAGTGGCAGCACGGGCGACACGGCAGCGATGTGAGGGGGCTGCTTGGCCTCAGGCCGTGGGTCGTGCCTTGGGGCACGCAGCGTGGTAGCGCCGCACGGGGGACGCGACCACCTCCACGGGAAGGAACCTCCCCCGTGGCCTCTCTGTCGATTCGGGCCTCCGCCCCAGTGCGGACCTCGGCTTCTTGTACAGCGTGTACTGGAAGGCGCTGAGCGAGACCTCATGCCTGGTCGCGAACTGCTTCTGCGTCAGCCCGCTCGCCTCGAACTCTTCTACCAACTGCTTCCACTCATCCGGATTGGGTCGTCGCATGCCGGAGTGAACCGGCGGGTCCACCCCAGTTCAGGACGTCGGCCGTCGGTCGCTTACCAACACCGAGCACCTTCACTCCGCCATCCGCTTCGTCACGCCCGACGACAGGCACTTCGGTCGCGAGGCCTCGCTGCTGGCGCGACGCCACCAGGTGTACCAGCGCGCCCAATCCCGTCACCCGGAGCGCTGGAGCCGCGTCACGCGCAACTGGACTCCCGCGGGCTCCGTCCGCCTGGGCCCCTCGCCCAGTCTCACCCCGGCCGTGCAGGAGATGAAGCGCATCGGCTGAACCCTCTCACGCGACATCTACCTTGACGCTCACCGCCTGCGCGAGCCGCCTGAGACTCGTTGCACCTGCCAGACGCTCGGGAAGCGGTGCCCGTCTTCGTTGCTACCCATCCAGCGCCTTTCCCTCCTGGAATCCGCGAGCGCAGGTGGCGGGCTCTTCCCTATCGGCGTGGTGCACGGGAAGACCCCGGTCGACCTCCTGCTGCCGCTCGTGATACCGGGGTGCAAGGTTGGCAGAAACGTCGTTCCCCACAAACGCCTCAGTATGCCTTTGCGCCAACCATATTCCCACCGGGACCATAATTACACACCACGATATGCGACACCGCCAAGGGCTGACTGGCACTGGAGCAGCTCGCGACTGCACAGCCAATGGCCGTTGTTTTGCGCCAGACCAACTGCGTGTAGTGGCCATAAGCAGCATCGAACACAAAAGGATTGATGCTGCTCTGCGGAAAAAACCTGCGCTCGTTCCCCCAACCATTGACTGCCTGAGACACAAGCGCAGTAGTAGCTTTGCTATTCGGGTCGCTGGATGCACTCATATACAAATTCTGCCCTACATAACTCAAGAAGCCAGGGGTGACTCGGCACGTGTCATGCGCGAACTTACATTGCGAAGCCCAGCCCCGAGCAGCCTGAGCCAGTTCGTCGGACCAGACAACCTTCGGCAACGGAGGCTTCGCATCAACCACCGACGCACGAACTCGATTGTGCGCCTCAACCCACTCCTTGGCCCACTCGCTCGCTATAAGTGCTTTTATCGACTTACTCGAATCGGGCTTCAAGCAAATAGACGGCGTCGTCGATCCACAAACAGTTTCCCGCCCTTCAAAAACACACGCTGCGGCTGCCCAAGCAATGCCCGGCAAGCCAGAGAACAGCAGAACAACGAGGGCACGATTGCAAGAGTTCATAAGCAAGACTCCTTCAAAACAAGAAGTACTCGAAACCTTACACCTGTTCCCTGAATTTGTCTCCCCGTGTGAGTATACTCCTGATTTTCGTCGCATCAGCCAGCCTGAAGCCAAGAGCATGCGGAACAGACATCGACAGGGGCAACTCGCCGACGAAATCGAGGTGGCGGTGAGCGTCAAGGTAGATATCACGTGAGAGGGCTCAGCCGATGCGCTCCACCTCCTGCACGCTCAGGGTGAGGTTCGGAGAGGGGCCGAGACGGACTATCTGATGGCATGTCTTGCGACACACCTTCGCCAGTCATCTGGTCATGAGGGGAGTGCCGCTCAAAGCCGTGCAAGAACTCTTGGGACACGCGTCCATTGAGATGACGATGCGATACGCGCACCTGAGTCCAGACGTGAAGAAGGATGCGGTTCGCGTGCTGGAGCAGCGTCCGAGGGGCACATTGGGGGCACCTGGCTAGAATCGGAAGAATTTCCTCAACGACTCTCGCCAGTTAGAAGTGCACGAGCCGGGAATCGAACCCGCTCCGGACGGTGCGAAACTCCCAGTAGAATCGCGCCCCTACCTCGTAACCGTCCGGAACAACTCAACTTTTGATTCCCGCCTCGTGCCCTTCCGTCCCGTCCTGTTCCGGTGCATTCCGCAGGCTCGTGCGACATACGTGCAACATGGCAGGGACGCCAGCGCAGGGCTCCAGGAGGAGTAGAGAGGGACCGAGCAGCGGACGACTCGGCCTCTCTTGTTCCTACGGCTGGGCCTGGAGCGGCTTCAATAGTCCAGCTCGGTCCAGCAGTTCTCGCACCCGCTCAGCCAGCGCAACGTGCTCCGGATTGCTGGCCGTGAAGCGCTCGGGAGTGAGAATGACGAGGGTGCCCTTGTCCTCTACGGGCTCAATGCGCACCGGGGACGGGAGCGGGGGCACGACACCGAGCCGCTGGGCGAAGTACGTTACCCACCCAATTTGCACGTTGGCCCGTCCTGTCGGGTCGGCAATTTCCCGATGCGCATGAGACATGGCAACACCCCAGTCAGGGTCTAACGCTGTCGCCATGCTCCTAAGAAGTCCGCTCAACGTTTGTGCCGTCAAGATGCGTTCAGCACTTGCACCATGAATGGGTAACTCAAAGAGCCAGAAATTGTTCACCCATTCGGAGTAGATGCCCACGGCTGCATCAAAACTGCATGCATCGGAGTCCTCAGAGGCACCGTTCCATCCGCTTATGCGGTAACCAAGATCTTCATGATGCCGATCCTTCGTGCGCTCCAGCACCTTTGCGAGTTCATCCTGATTGGGCGTGACCGGCTTCTTCAAAGCGTCCTTTCGCGCCTTGCTCTGTCTGAACCAGCTAGCGAACGACGCCTCAACCCCAGCGATAGATTCGAGCAAGGCCACCACGCGAGATGCGCATTCGTCCGGTGATTCCTTGCGAGCGCGCCAGTAAGTAGCGGCATAGTAGGTCTCCATCATTCTCTGTCTCCTCATCAAAGGGGAGGTGTAAAAACAACCTCAATCCCTTTGGCTCCTCTGTCCTGAAGTATCTTCCGAAGTGCTGGAACGGCGGCTTCCTCTGCGACATGCCAACGGATGGGCATCCCTTTGGCCGCTTTCATCTGTCGGAGCGCCTGTTCGCCAAGAGCCTTTGCCCCCGAGTTCTTGAACCAGCGTTTCGGGTCCAGCCCCTCGAAGAACTTGGCATAGCCCGGCCCCTTCGCTTCCTGGAGTACGCCCTTCTCGAATCCATCGAACTTCACGCCTCCGCTGTCCTTGCCGACACCTCCAACCCAGTATGCCTCGTCGGCAGTGTGGCCCGTGATCTGTTCCTGGTAGCGCCGCGCACGGGGGGACATGGATTCCTTGGCCGGTCCCCACTGGCCGGGACCTTTCGACGGTGCGCCGTTCTTCGCGGCCGTGCTCGCTCGCTGGAGGATGATGGCAGCGCCTGGCCCGCCGCTCAGCACCGCCGCAGCTCGGCCCACCGGCACCGCTACGCGCTCCATCGCAAGCGCCCCCTGTGCCGAGAGCGACAGCACTGGCACCTCGGCTGTTGCGAGCGACGCACCTTGAAGCGTGCGCGTTGCGGATGACACCGTCCCCCAGGTGGCGATGAGGTTCGTCACCAGCTTGGAGACGGCCTGAATCTGCTCGCCGCGCGTCATGTACTGGAAGCGTTCCAGGTACTCAGGCGACGAAGCCAGCAGCGCGGCCACAGCGGCAGGCATGTGTCGGAGCGCCGCGAGGTTGTCAGCGGGCGACGTCGAGAAGAACTGCCCTATCGCCAAGGCCAGCCCGACGAAGGCTTCTTCTGCCCCGTCCAGCGTGCGACTGATGACGTCGGCATCGTCGTGGACGTCCGCGATGGCGAAGCCGTTGACCTCCCGCAGCTCGTCGTCCAGCAAACGGAAGACGCCCGTGCGCCCATTGTAGAAGCGACCCAGCTCGAAGCCGTGCGCGCGGAAGGTCCCATCTTTCCACTCGACGGGCGCCACCCGCTGTTGCGTCCTGCCACTGCGCACCCACGCGAGGCACCCGTCAGGCCGGAGCACCGCCAGATGCTTGAAGCGCCCCACCCGCTGCACCAACTCGGAGCGCGACACCTCGCCCGCGTCCAGTACCTCGCGCAACATGAAGCCCACCGCGACACGTGCCGGGAATTGCCCCAGCGTCACGTCCCTACCCAGCAATGCCTCCAGGAGCCGTGCGGCCTGTGCGGACGTGAGCGAGCTGCCCGCCACGGGCCGCTCGTCCCTGTCCTCCAGCCCGGCATCCGTCAGCAGCTTCTCCCAGGCATCCGCCCCTGAGACCTGACGTGCGGAAGTGCCGCGAGCGTTGCCCATGGCCTCTTGCGCCGCCCCATCGCGCGAGCCCCGACGATGCCGCAAGCGCGCGGCCTCGTTCGACTCGTCGGAGGCCAGGACACGGCGAGGCTCTCCACTCGCACTCTTTCCGAGGGACACCCCCACCATCCCGCGCGGCGCGAAGCGAAGGGTTCCACCATGCCCGGGAGAGAGCGACACGGAGGCGCATCCCGTGGCCAGCAGGACCACGGCAAGCAGCAGGGCGTTAGCGCGCATTGTCCACCCCCAGGCCCACCGATGCGAAGGCGCCAGGCTGCAACGTTCCTTCGGTCGTGGGGAACAGCAGCGTGCCGCCCGTCCCGAGCGCGTAGAACTTCCCTCCCAGGAAACGCCAGCGGACTTCCGCCGCCCCCAGGTAGCGAGCCCCCGGCTTCCCAGCTCCGACGGCGAGCCCCTTCAGCGCCATTTCCAAGCTGCGCTCGAACAGCTGCACCGCTACGCGTCCGTCCACATCGAAGCGGCCCCAGGAGAAGGCTTCCGCGCCCAGCGACAGCTTGAGGTGCTTGTAGAGGCCCCCGTAGCTGACGGCATCCCAGCCCACTTCCGCCTCACCAAAGACGGAGTAGCCCGCAGAGAAGGGGGCACCCGCGACCGGAACGCCGTCAAAGCCGGCCGCCTGGAAGCGCGCCAACTCGTAGTCTGGCCCGAAGAAGCCCTGTCGGAAGCCACCCTGCTGGCGACGCACTTCCAGTCGCAACACCATGTCGAGCGTTGGAGTCACCGCGTCCGCGCCCACCCCCACCAC
>NZ_JABUMQ010000407.1:0-8756 GCF_013336645.1 Myxococcus sp. CA039A
CTGGTGGGCGGGTTGATGGAGTTCCTGCAAGTGGGCTCCCTCTTCACGTTGGACCCGTTGATGCCCAAGCTGGACAAGCTCAACCCGCTGGGCGGGTTGAAGAACATGTTCAGCAAGAAGTCGTTGGTGGAACTGCTCAAGAACCTCATCAAGATCTCCATCACCGCCAACGTCGTCTACGGCGTGGTGCGCGACGCCATGCCCATGGTGGTGGAGACGGTCCGCCAGGACACGCACGCCATCATGGTCATCATGGGGGAGCTGGTGACGCGTGTGGCCACCCGCGTCGCGCTGCTCTTCGTCCTCTTCGCCATCTTCGACATCTGGTGGCAGCGCAAGTCCTTCATGAAGGACTTGATGATGTCCAAGGACGAGGTGAAGAAGGAGTACAAGGAGAGCGAAGGCGACCCGCACCACAAGGCCAAGCGCAAGGAGTTCCACCAGGAGATCATGGAGGGACAGCAGATGGAGGCCGTGCGGGACGCGGACGTCATCGTCACCAACCCGGACCACGTGGCCGTCGCGCTCAAGTACGACCGGGAGAAGGACGGCGCGCCCCGGGTGCTGGCCAAGGGCATGGACCACAAGGCCGAGCGCATCAAGGGCATCGCCCGCGAACAGGATGTCCCCACGCTGCGCAACGTGCCCCTGGCCCACGCGCTCCTGCGGGTGGAGGTGGGCCACGAGGTGCCCGAGGAGCTCTACGACGCGGTCGCCGAGGTCCTCAACTTCGTCTACGACCTGAAGAACGGCGGTCCCGCCCCGGTGGCCCGCGCGTGAGCGGCCCTGGAGCGGTTATCATCGGCAGGACTTCTCGGAGCGCCCCATGAGTGACGACGCCGAAATCGCCATCGCGCTGAAGTACGACAAGGAGAAGGACACCGCCCCGCGCGTGGTGGCCAAGGGGCTGAGGCTCAAGGCGGAGAAGATTCGCGCCATCGCCAAGGAGCACAACATCCCCATCATGCGCAACGTGCCCCTGGCCAACGCCCTGTACCGGGTGGAGGTGGGACAAGAAGTGCCCGAGGAGCTCTACGACGCGGTCGCCGAGGTCCTCAACTTCATCTACGAGATCCAGCGCGAACACGCGGCCGCCGGAGGGCGGTAGGGGAGGGGGGCTGGACGGCCCCCCCCTTCCTGGAGTGAGCTTCGGAGTTCACGATGGCCAGAATCAATAATCAGCCCCCCGGACCCCAGTGGCCCTGGGGGGGACCCCGCAGCGTCCGTGAGCGCCTGGTCGACCCTTCCCAGGTCGACCGCAAGAAGCTGCGCAAGACGGGCAATCCCAAGAACCCGGCGCTCGCCTCCGCGGCGCTCCTGGACTTCATCGGTCCCGCGCACTCGTCGGAGGAGCTGCGCCTGCCCCTGCCTCCTCATCCCGGCGGGCATGACGCGGACCTGGAGGGCTTCAGCGACCGGCCCCACCTGGCCAGCGTGGCGGGGCGGGGAAGCGACGAGTCGCGCCACCTGATGGAGCGGGGGCTGACGCGCATCAACGCGTCCCCGGACCGCCTGGAGCGCCTCAAGGCGCTGCTCCAGCGAGAGTCCTCCATGCTCACCCTGGTGGACCAGGTGAACGAGGAGACCAAGGAGATCATCCGGCGCATGTGGGCCGAGCAGAAGGACGAGGGTTACTAGCGCATGCCGGAGGACCCTCAGGACGAGGCCCAGCTGGCGGCTCGGCTCCAGCGTTGGGCGGATGGCAAGGCCACGCTGCGCGAGGTGCGCGGCTATTCCAACGACGAGCTCTACGCCATCGCCAAGACGGCGTACTACTTCTTCTACCAGGGCCGCATCAACGAGGCGCGGACGCTCTTCCAGGGCCTGTACGCCGTGAATCCCACGGACGGCTACTTCGCCAAGGCGCTGGGCGTGGTGGAGATGGCCGCGGGCAACGGTACGGGCGCCCTGGCCGCCTTCGACGTCGCCGCCAAGCTGTCCCCCCAGGACGCGTCCGTCTACGTCGGCCGCGCCGAGGTGAAGCTCGCCCTGGGCAAGAAGGACCTGGCCATCGAGGATCTGCGACGCGCCGCGGCAATGACGCCGGTGGATGATCCGGTGGTGCGCAAGGCCGGCGCCATGCTCACGGCGCTCGGAAAGCGTTGATTCTGGCTTGTCCCGGCGTCTGGTTGTGGCCAGACGCCGGGTAGGTGAGCCCGGAACAGTCTGTTAGGCTCGCCAGGTAAACCCCAACCCCTCGTTGTGGAGAGGTGGAGTCAGTCAATGAGCACGCAGAAGGCGAAGATGGGCCCACTGCCTCCGGAACCCGCGGAGCTGGTGGAGAAGCGCGACAAGTTGCTGGCGGAACTGGAGTCGCAGTCCAAGGTGGCCCAGGGCACCTTCCTCCAGGTGGTTCGGACGATGAAGATGCTGGTGGCCTCCACGACGCCGGGCACTCCGTTCGACGAGAAGCTCTATGGCGACGTGTCGGGCGCCCTCCAGCGCTTCATGGCCGACCCCATCCTCCCCGTGCCTCCCACGCTGGGCCTCGTGGTCTCCTACCTGTCGGAGCGCCTGAGCACCTACGGGATGACCATCCAGAACGCCGTCAAGGAGGCCAACCCGGAGCTGCACGCGAAGTTCGCGTTCGCTCCCCCGGGCGCGCAGGCCCCCTCGGCCCCTGCTGCTCCGCCGGCTCCTGCCCGCACGTCGGGCGCCCCCGCCGCCAAGGACGGCTTCGAGAGCGCTTCCAACAAGCGCTCCCTGTCCCTGGACCCGGAGGCCAGCCCGCCGCCCCCGGCAGATCCGAAGAAGGAGCAGCAGCAACTCGAGTCCTTCAAGGCCTGGATGAAGAATCCCAGCCTTGGAAAGCTCAAGGGTTAGGCCCGTTTCCCGGGGGGGACCCGGGCCTCGCGAAAAGGCCGGAAATGATCCCGGTTAATTCGCAGGAAACTTCCGAGCCCCTCCCCCGATAATCTTTTTGTAGCCGCCGCTGCACTTCATCCCGCAGCAAAACCGAATCAATCACTGGAGAACGACCATGAGCATCTCTGCCAACTTCAACGCCGCTGCGAGCAGCATCCTGGCCGGTTCCAAGGCCTCCAACGCGATGATCGCCGCCGCCCCCGAGGATCAGCGTCCGTTCCTGCAGGCGCAGGAGCAGATGCAGCGTGAGGCGAAGCTGGTCGAGCTCATCTCGAACTCCATGAAGAAGATCGAGCAGATGCAGAGCGCGATCGTCGGCAACATGCGCGGCTAGTCGTAAGCCCGCAGCCTGCTGCACCCTGGCCTCGCAACAGCTCCTGGAGCTGGTGCGGGGCCAGTTCATTTCCAGGGCCCGGTGGAATCACCTCGTCGGCTTGTCCGAAACTTTCCGGCCCCGTCTCACGAGAATTCCTTCACCCCACCCCTTTTGGAGAAATCCATGGTCGCTCCTGTCAATGGCGGTTCCCGTTCCACGTCCACGGCGAAAACGAGCCAGGCGGAAGCCACGCCGTCGGATCCCAAGGCCGAGCAGGCCAAGCAGCAGGCCATCATCGACGATATCGGCAAGAAGCCGGAGACCAAGCTGACCACCGAAGACCGCGCCAAGTACGCGGACGCGGTGGGCACGAACCAGGTCCTGCAGAACCAGCCGTTCCTGAGCTTCTTCTCCAAGTCCACCACGGAGAGCCTGACCAAGAAGCTGGACGCGGACGTGGCCAAGTACACGAAGGAGAACCCGAAGGCGTCGCTCAAGGACATCGAGTCGCACGTCAAGGACCGCTTCAAGGCCCAGATGTTCAGCGCGGTGGTGGCCCAGAAGGGCGTGGACATGGCCATCGCCAACCTGAAGAAGCAGCTGCAGAAGATTCGCGACGGCTTCGACGAGTAGTGCCTTCTCGGCGTCCCCTGACTGGTGGGCTCGCTGGAGGCGGGCTAGACTCCAGGCCGCCTCCGTATTCGCCCCGGGAATGAGTCCAGATGACGACGACCCAAGCCAAGGCGCCGGTCTCCAATAATGATGGGAAGCCGCTGTCCGGCCCGGAGTTGCTCGAGCGGGCCACTCAGGGCTTCGACCTGTTCCAGGACGGCCGCTTCCAGGAGTCCCTGGCCGTCTTCGAGCAACTCGCGGCCATGGATGGCTCCGAGGCCTACTTCCAGACAGCGCTCGGCGCCTGCCACCTGGCGCTGGAGAACCTGGACCAGGCGGAGGCCCACTTCAACCGGGCCATCGAGCTGGACCCCACGGACCTGACGCCGTTCGTCAACCGGGGAGAGGTCCACCTGCGCCAGGGCAAGGTGATGGAAGCCGCCCATGACTTCAACCACGCGGTGTCCCTGGACCCCGAGGGCAAGGACCCGCTGAGCGCGCGTGCGCGCATGCTGGCGGCCGCGGCCCTGGAGAGCGTGGAGGAGGCCCAGGGGGTCTCCGACGGCGACTCTGGTCCGGACGGGCGTTAAGCCCTCCCTTCGCATCTTCCGACGGACACCCCGCCCGGCTCGTGAGGCCCCCCTTGGGCCCGGGGCCGGGCGCGGACTAGGATGGCTCCCCGCTGATGTCCGCCTCCAATCCGAACAGCTTCCTCTCCAAGTACTCCGACATCGTCCTCGCGATTGTCGTGGTGTTCATCGTCGGGATGATGATCGTCCCGCTGCCCACGCTGCTGCTGGACGTGCTGCTGACGCTGAACATCAGCATCTCGGTGGTGCTGCTCCTGGTGTCCCTCTACGTGCCAGCGGCGCTGCACCTGTCGGTGTTCCCGACGCTGCTGCTCATCACCACGATGTTCCGGCTGTCGCTGACCATCTCCACCACACGTCTCATCCTGCTCACGGGCGACCCGGGAGAAGTGGTGGTGGCGTTCGGCAACTTCGTGGTGCAGGGCAACTTCGTCGTCGGCGCCATCCTCTTCATCATCCTCGTCATCGTGAACTTCATCGTCATCTCCAAGGGCTCGGAGCGTGTCGCCGAAGTGGCCGCGCGCTTCACCCTGGACGCGATGCCGGGCAAGCAGATGTCCATCGACGCGGACCTCCGCGCGGGCTCCATCGACCAGGATCAGGGCAAGAAGAAGCGCCGTGACTTGGAGCGGGAGAGCCAGCTGTTCGGCGCCATGGACGGCGCCATGAAGTTCGTGAAGGGCGACGCCATCGCCAGCATCATCATCACTGTCGTCAACATCGTCGGTGGCCTCATCATCGGCGTGACGCAGAAGGGGATGACGGCCGCGGACGCGGCGCAGAAGTACACGCTGCTCACCATCGGTGACGGCCTCGTCGGCATGATTCCCGCCATCCTCGTCTCCACCTGCGCCGGCATCATCGTGACGCGCGTCGGTGGTGATGAAGAGGGCGCGCACCTGGGCAAGGACATCGGCACGCAGCTCACCGCGTACCCGAAGGCCATCGCCATCGCCGCGGGCATGCTCATCGTCCTGGGCCTCGTCCCGGGTCTGCCCAAGATTCCCTTCTTCCTGCTGGGCGCGGGCGCGGGCTTCGGCGCGTGGACGATGCTCAAGAAGAAGCGCGAGTCGGAGATGGTGGAGGAGGCCGGTCCGGCCATGGAGTCGGACCTGGGCACGCCGATGTCCTCGGAGCCCGCGCCCAAGGAGCCGATGAATCCGGACTCCGAGCTCTTCATCCCCGTCGTCACGCCCATCGTCCTGGAGGTCTCCGACGCGCTGGTGCCGTACGTGGACTCGCGCCAGGACAACGGGAAGTTCCTCTTCGAACTCATCCCGTTCATGCGCGACGGCCTCTTCATCGAGCTCGGCGTGCGCTTCCCGGGCGTGCGCGCGCGCGGCAACTCGTCGCTGCCGCCGGGCGCATACCAGGTGCAGATCAACGAGGTGCCCGTCGTCACCGGTCAGGCCACGCTGGGCCACGTGCTCGTCAACGACACGGTGGACCGCCTGCGCCTGATGAACATCCAGGGCTTCGAGGCCATCAACCCCGCCACCCGCCAGCCGGCCGCGTGGGTGCCCGAACAGCACCGCGACACCCTGGAGGCCGCGGGCCTGACGACGTGGGACGTGCCCGGCTACATCATCCTGCACGTGGCCGCGGTGCTGCGGCGCAACGCGCGGGAGTTCGTCGGCGTGCAGGAGACGCAGACGATGCTGGAGCAGTTGGAGAAGGCGTTCCCCGCCATCGTCAAGGAGGTCATCCCCAAGGTCGTCAACGTGCTGAAGTTGACCGACATCCTCCAGCGGCTCGTGGAGGAGGAGATCTCCATCCGTGACTTGCGCGGCATCCTCCAGGCCCTGGCCGAGTACGGGCAGGTGGAGGCGGACAACGTCATGCTCACCGAGCACGTCCGCGCCTCGCAGCGCCGCTACATCTCCCACAAGTACGCGCGCGGCAGCGGCACCCTCGTGGTGTACCTGTTGGATCCGAACATCGAGGAGGCCATCCGCGGCTCCATCAAGCGGACCTCCGCGGGCGCGCACCTGGCGCTCGAGCCGGAGCTGGCGCAGGAAATCGTCCAGGCCGTCCGCTCCGAGTGTGGCCACCTGCCGCCCAGCGCCCAGCGCCCCGTCATCCTCACCGCCATGGATATCCGGCGCTACGTCCGCAAGCTGCTGGAGTACGAGTTCAACCCCTCGTTCTCCGTCCTCAGCTACCAGGAGCTGTCCCCCGAGCTGAACATCCAGCCGGTGGCTCGCATCTCCACCCGGTAGCCGCGTTGACCCGGGGTCGGTCCTCGCCGACCCGTCACCGTTCTGATCGGAATCCTTGCGCTTCAACGCAACTTCCGACGCGCGCTGTCGAGAATGGAAGTACGGCGGGAATGCGCGCTTCAGGGCGTGGGATTCCCCGAGATTCGGGAGGAAGTCATGACGAGTGTCACCCAAGCCGGCAACGCTCCCCGTACCACCAGCACTGGCAACACGAAGGTCGGGCTGAGTGAGACGGAGCTGACGAAGAACCTCGGGCTCATCGAGAACACGGTGGAGCGCGCCCTCTCGGAGATCGAGTCGGCGGTGAAGCAGCTCAAGCAGCTGGACGAGAACTCGTTCGCGGCCGGGGCTCCCCGTCCTGGCGACACGGCCTCGACGGCGGGCACGGGCGGCGCCTTCCCCACGGAGAAGCCGGTCCTCACCGAGGACACCTTCCGTCCCCCCGACAAGCTGAAGGTGGACGACAAGGGCACCATCACCACGCCGGGCGGCTACAAGATTGAGCAGCTGGGCCAGTTCGAGTGGAAGATCTCCGGCCCGGACGGCAAGAACACCCGCATCTGGGGTGACCCGCACGTCGACGAGAGCGACGGCGGCAAGTTCGACTTCAAGCGCAACACCACGTTCAAGCTGCCGGACGGCACGGAGATCAACTGCTCCACCGTGCCCTGGGGCAACGCGGGCATGACGGTGACGGGCAAGCTGGACATCACCAACGGCGCGGACCACATCGCCGTGACGGACATCGACAAGGGCAAGGGCAAGGTCGGTGAGCTGACGAAGGACGGCTACGAGACGACGGTCGCCTTCCAGTGGGACGACGCGTTCAAGAACAACAGCAGGGACTTGCTCGTCATGGGCAAGGACTCCGACGACTGGGCGAACGTGGGCAAGGAAGTCATCGGCGACGAGGGTGGCGGCGCCACCTTCAAGCACGGCAAGGATTTGGAGTTCCAGTACAAGGAGACTCCGTCCCTGCTGACGATGCTGCCCGAGCCGGCCAAGGAGAAGAAGGACGCCAAGACGGCGGACGTGTCCAAGCAGCGTGACGCGCTGATGCAGCAGATCTCCGACCACGTCAGCCGCGCCATCTCCGAGCTGGGCAAGTCCAAGGAGTCCGAGAAGGACCAGCCCATCGAGGACCGCTTCAAGTCGGTCACCAAGATGTTCAAGGCCTTGGATGAGATCAACTCGCTGAATGATATGATCAAGCCTCGGAACGTCTTCTTCTGACCTTGACCCGCAGGTAGAGGGGCCCACGCGTGGGGCCCCTCGCGAGGTGGCCGTGAGCAGCAAACCGGAGAGCGAAGCCCCGTCGGATGTTCGGATTCCGAAGGCCCTGACGGAGAAGCTCGTCCGCGGGGAGCTGCAGTTGGGCCAGTTCCTCGGGATGACGCGCGAGCGGCTCTTCGACTACGCCGGCATGGGCCACAGCATGCTGCAGGCCGGCCGCACCCGCCTCGCCCTGGAGATCTTCCAGGGCCTGGTGACGGCGGCGCCCCGTGAGCCCGCCTTCCTTACCCAGCTGGGCGCTACCTACCTGACGCTGGAGCGCACCGACGAGGCGTTCGACGCCTTCCAGCGCGCGCTCGCGGTGGAGCGCTCCAACGTGGACGCGCTGGTGGGCCGCGGTGAGCTGCTGCTGCGCCGGGGCAACATCCCGGACGGGCTCAAGGACCTGAGCCGCGCGATTGAACTGGACCCGAGGCTCCAGAAGCGCTCCACCCAGCGCGCGCGGAGCACGTTGCTCGCCCTCAAGTCGCAGGCGGAGCAGATCAAGGGCCGCCCGGCGTCCTCGCAGAAGAAGTAGCGGTCGGCAGCGGAGCAGCGTGGGGCGCCTTCACCTGGCGCTCCCTGTCCGCGCGCTCAGGCGCCAGCGACCACGGCGATGAGCAGCACCAGGAACACCAACCCCACCAGACCCATGACGACGAGCGGGACGAGCTTCTGCTTGTCCTTGAGCGCGGCCAGGGCTCCACCCGGCGCCACCTCGTCGGGGAGGGACGTCTCGGCGGAGGGCTGGATGGGCTCCTCCGGCTCCGGAGGGACGGGCTCCGGCTCGGGCTCCGGGGGCGCGGGTTCGGGCTCCGGCGGCGCGGGCTCCGGCTCTGGCTCCGGGGGCTTCACTTCCTTGCGCACCGGCTGTCTCTTATA
>NZ_JABUMQ010000408.1:0-8671 GCF_013336645.1 Myxococcus sp. CA039A
CGCGGGACCCGCGGCCTCCGTGTTGCCGTTCATGGCGCGCTTCACCATGGCGATGCGGCTGCGGAACTGCATCTGGTACTGGCTGTTGAGGTACGCACCAGCCGCGTCACGCGCCGTCTCCAGCGCCTTCTCCATCTGCCCGACCTCCTGGTACGACTGGGCCAGCAGCAGCATGGCGTAGTCGCGCGTCTTGGAGTTGCGGTCTCCCTCCACGAAGCGGGCCAGCAAGGGCACGGCCTTGTCGTGCTTGCGCAGCTGGTTGTACGCGGTGCCCAGGAAGAAGGACGCGTCCAGCGACTGCTCCTGCGGCGGGTTCATGGCCAGGAAGCGCTCCATCTCCGAGACGACCTGGTCCATCTCGTTCTTGCGGAAGGCGATCTTGCCGCGCTCGAAGGCGGCATCACCCGTCTCGCGGCGCAGCGACGTGGCGCGGTCATTGAGGGCCTGGCGCTCCAGCGAGCTGAGGCGCTGGGTGTCCAGCTTCATCAGCGCGTCGATGCCCTTGAGCCGCTCGTCGCCGGGCAGCGAGGTCATCATCTTGTAGACCTCGGCGGCGCCGCGCTGGGCCGTCTGGTGCGCGGAGGTGTCCGAGCGCTGCTTCTCCAGCTGGCCCGTCAGGTCCGCCACCATCTTCTCCAGGCGCTCCCGCTCGTTGGTGGCGCTGGAGCTGCGCGCGCTGGTGATCATCACCGCCGCGCCCACCGCGATGACCGCGAACAGCACGTAGGCCGCCGCGGACGAAATCCACTGCCGCTTCTGGAAGTCCTCGTGACGCTTGCCGACCGCCTTCACCTCCGCGTGGAGGTTCTTCAGCAGGTTGTCACTTTTGATGACGAGGTTGCGGGCCTCGACGACTTCGCGGCGGAGGTCCGCCAATTCCTTATCAATCTCGGTCTTCGCCTGCTCTGGCATGGACATCTTCCTGGGCCCGGTAACGATCTCGGCCGATTCACGCATCGTAAGGAGTTCTCCCGGTCATACGGCGACAATTTCCGCACCGGAACAACACGGAGGCTTTGTCACATTTCCGGGAGCAAACAACCTTCCAATGTCCACGCCTGCTCGCTCTGCGAGCTACAAACCAGAGCCTGGGAGACCTCGTGATGGCTCGGGCGGAAAAGTGTACGTCACGCCCAGCGACAGCCAGCTCCCTCCCAGACTGAACGAGCCAATCTTCGCGTCCTCGGGGCCCACGGGTCCGCGCAGGAACATGAAGCGGTACTCACCGGTGATGCCCCAGCGAGAGGACAAGCGCCATGTCGCTCCCAGCGAACCCGCCCAGGCCTGCGTCGTTCTCTCCCGCACGGCCTCTCCGTCGCGCTCCGAGCTGATGAGCGTGGGACCGGTCAAGAAGCCCAGGAAGGGGACCAGCCCATAGGGGCCGACCTCGGGGAGCAGCTTCTGGAAGCGCAGGCCCAGCATCGCGCCGTAGGCCAGGGTGTCGATGCCCCGCTCGGTGGGAGGCAGGCCTTCCACGCCCGGTTCCGTGACGTAGAGCCGGGAGCCGGTCCCGAACAGGTCGATGCCCAGCTCCACGAGGTCCGACAGCGAATAGGCGAAGGAGGCCACACCGAACGGCCCCCCTCCGGTCTTCCGCGCGCGCGCCAGGTCGCCGTTGCCCGTCCGGCCGTACCAGCCCTTGTAGAACGTCTCGTTGGAGGTGGAACGCCAGCCACCCTGCACGGTGATGCGTCCCACGCCATCCATCGACGTGGGCCCATCGTCCTCCTCGTCCTGGGCGAAAGCGGGAGCGGCGAACAACAGGGCGAGCAGAAGCGGAAGTCGACGGAGCATCGAAGCAGGGACTCGGGGGCGAAGGTCAGGAGCGCTTGGGGCGCACGGCGATTTCGAGGAACGTCGTCCGTTGGCGGCGCAGCGAGGCGACCAGACAGCGGACGACACACAGGGCTCCGAACTCACGGAGCACCACGCCCAGGTTCGACACCACGTCCCGCAGGGTGATGACACCGCGCATGTGGCCGCTCCCATCGTGGTTGTTGCCGTGAGGGATGCTCTTCCCGGCCGTCCGTGCCCGGTCCGCCCCGTGCTACAGGCGTGTGGCCCACCGTAGCAGCGGCCTCCCACGGGTCAATTTTCCGGCCGTGCAAGGGCGCGGAGGGACTGGGATTCCGGCTTCAGCGGGCGCGGCGCTCCAGCTCCAGCAGGGGCATCTCCAGCACCACCACCGTGCCGTGGATGCAGGGGGGATGGAAGTCGGCCCGGTCCAGTTCGCCCAGGAGCGCGCGAAGCTGCGCGTCCGTGAGCGGCACGGAGCCCGCCTTGCGCGCGGCATGACACGCCATCACCCGCACGGCCTCGGCCAGCGTGACGGAGTCCAGCGCGGCGCCCTTGGGCGGCAACGCGCGCGCGAGGGCCTCCAGCAACGAGCGAGCATCCGCCCCCTCCAACCCCGGAGGCACCGTCTTCAGCGCCACCGTCGTGCCGCCGAAGGGCTCCACGTCGACGCCCAGGCGCGACAGGGCCTCACGCCCCTCGACGAGCGCCTTGGCGACCTGCACGGGAAACTCCAGCGTGGTGCCGAACAGCGAGGGCGCGGGAGGGCCCTTCGCATCGTCCAGCGCGCGCAGGTAGGTCGTCAGCCGGGTCCGCTCCAGCGCCGCGTGCGGGTCCAACACCACCAGCGTGCCGCCGGGTCCTTCGCAGAGGTGGAAGCGACCTCCGAGCAGGCCCATGGGTCGCAGCGCTGCGAAGTAGCCCGGCGGAGGGGCCTCATTGAGCTGGGGTTGGGCCTCGCCGAACGCGGGCGGGCGCCCCACCGCGCCGAAGGGCAGCGACGAGGGAATCCCGACCATGGGCCCGGGCGCTCCGGACAGGGCGTGCGACGGAGCGCCCCCCGATGCTGCGTCCAGCGTGGTGGGCAGCGGCGCGCCCCAGGAGGCCTCCTGCGCGCGAGTGAGGAAGCGCTCCACGGCGAGCGCGTAGTGCGCGGCATCGCGCGGCTGATTCCCGCCGGGGCCATTGGGGTCGGCGCCCGCGCCCAGCCATGGGGCCGCGCGCAGCATCCGGTTGAGCGCGGCGCTGATGGCCTCCTGGACGCCTCGGGCATCGGAGAAGCGGACCTCCAGCTTCTGGGGGTGCACGTTGACGTCCACCGCGATGGGGTCCACGTCGATGTGCAGGACGACGACGGGCTGCCGGCCCGCGGCGAGGAAGTCCTGGTAGGCGCGCTGGATGGTGCCGATGAGGCCCCTGTCGCGGACGTAGCGGCGGTTGACGAATGTGTAGAGCCCACGCGCGTTGGGGAAGGTGAACTCGGGCGAGGCCGCGTAGCCGGTGACGCTGACACCCAGGCGCCGCTCCTCCACGGGGAACAGGTGCGGGTGGGCCGCGGGACCCAGCGCGGCGGCGATGCGTTCGCGGGGGTCCTCCGGGCAGGCCGCGCTGGAGAAGAGCTCGTTGCCTTCGTGGGTGGCGAAGAAGCCCACCTCCGGGTTCGCGAGCGCCAGGCGGACGACGGCCTCTTCGGCGTGCTTGAGCTCGGTGTCGCCCCGGCGCAGGAACTTGCGGCGCGCGGGCACGTTGAAGAAGAGGTCCTCCACGGTGATGACGGTGCCCGTGCGCGGAGGGGCATCCTCGATGAGCGGGTCCACCCCACCCTCCAGCGTCACCCGGGTGCCCACGTCCGCGCCCACCTCGGCGGTGTGGAGGGAGAAGCGGGAGACGGAGGCGATGGCGGGCACGGCCTCGCCCCGGAACCCCATGGAGTCGATGTGGAACAGGTCGTCCAGTTCGCGCAGCTTGCTGGTGGCGTGACGCTCCAGACACAGCGTGGCGTCGTGCCGCCCCATGCCGTGCCCGTCGTCCGAGATGATGATGCGGTCCACGCCCCCACCGGCCAGGTCGACGCGGATGGTGCTCGAGCCCGCGTCGAGGGAGTTCTCCACCAGCTCCTTCACGACGGACGCGGGGCGCTCCACCACCTCGCCGGCGGCGATCTTGTTGATGAGGACGTCACTGAGACGTGCGATGCGAGCCATGGCAATCATCCACCCTCCGCCACGGAACGAACGTTGTCCAGCGAGACGAGATGGGTGCAGGCTGACATTCAGGACCGGCTGGGCTAACAGGAGAGCCCGCGTATGGACGTGTCACGACCAGGCAAGGGGCGGTTGCGCGTCGCGGTGACCGGAGCCAGCGGCGAGTACGGGAAGCTATTGCTGCCCCGGCTCGAGCGGGATCCCGACGTGGAGAGCATCCTCGTTCTGGACGTCGCCCGTCCGGAGGGGGCCAAGGTGGAGTTCCACCAGGTGGACCTCACCCGGCATGACGCCGAAAGCGAGCTCACCGACGCGCTGGCCGAGCGCCCCGTGGACGCGCTCTACCACCTGGCGTTCCTCTTCGGACCCATCCGCAACGGCTCCCTGGCACACGAGCTGGAGGTCATTGGCACGATGAACGTGCTGACCGCGGCGGGCCGGGCGCGCCTGCCGAGGCTGGTGGTGCCCTCGATGACGGCCGTCTATGGGGCGCGGGGGAACAACCCCGCGTTGCTGCGAGAGGAGTCGCCGCTGCAGGGCTGTCCTCACAGCCGCTTCGTCACCGACAAGGTGGAGGTGGAGGGGCAGGTCCGTGCCTTCCGCGAGCGGCATCCGGAGATGCGCGTGCTCGTGCTGCGCTTCGCGCCGGTGCTGGGGCCGACCATCGAGAATCCCGTGACGCGGCTGCTGACACGCACGTCCGTGGTCCCCACGCTGCTCGGGTTCGACCCGCTGTGGCAGGGACTGCACGAGGAGGACGCGGGGCGGGCGCTTCATCTGTCGCTGCGGGCGGACGTATCCGGCGAGTTCAACATCGTCGGACGGGGTGTGCTGCCACTGTCCGGCCTCATCCGGCAGGCGGGTGCTCGCCCGCTCCCCCTCCCAGGGCCTTTGTTCCGTGGCGCACTCCACGCGCTGGATGTGGTGGGAGCGGACACGTTGCCCGTAGCCCTTCTCGACTACATCCATTACTCGTGGGTGGCGGACGGCGCGCGCGCCGAGACCGCCCTCGGATTCATCCCCTTCCACCACGTCAGGGACGCCGCCGCGGCGCTCAAGAGGAGCTAGAGATGGCCAAGGGTGTCCTCGGGAACGATCCCTTCCAGCGCGGAGCCGCCACCCGCGATGGCGCGCCCGCGAAGCCCGGCCCCCATGCGAAGCAGGAGCGCTCGCCCTCCGAGCGCGGGACCTCCGACGACAAGAAGAAGGCCGCGAACACCCGCGCGTCGTCGGGCTCGAGCGCGGCCCACGCCAGGAATGATGGCACCCTGGACAAGGGCCGAGCGAAGAAGCCCTCCAGCGCGAAGCCCGCACCCGCGAAGTCCACGGGAGGGGCGAAGGGCTCCACCACGGCGGCGGCCCGGAGCGCGGGCGAGGCCAGGGCACATTCCGGAGGCGGTGCATCCGCTTCGCGAACCGGAGTGGGAACGAAACAGCCACAGGGCACGGCGTCGCGAGGCACGGCCGGCTCGAAGGTCGGCGACGAGGCGAAGCTCAAGGCGAACTCCACGCCGCCCGACGCGAAGGTGAAGCACGCATCCAACGCCAACGCGAAAGCACCCTCTCGCACGAATGGCGCCAAGGGCCCGAAGGATGGCGCGAGTGCGGCAGCCCGTCAGCCCTCCGGGGCGGGCGCTTCGCAGCGCGCATCGGGTGCTGGCCACCAGGCCCCTACATCGGCATCGCGCGGTGCACGGGCGCAGCAAGGCGACGAGTCCGCGGCTTCGGTGTCCCACGACACCCTCGGCCAGGACGTCGCCGCGACGCGCCCCGCCGACACGTCCGCAGTGCCTTCGGCTGAGGTCGAGCCCCTGCGTGAACCCGCGGCTCCGGTGACGCCGCGCGAGCCGCCGCCCGCGCGCGCTCCAGCCCTGGATGACGCCAACGCGGCGAGAACACCCCATCAGCGGGAGGTGGACCACGCGCTCGCGGAAGCCCTGGCCGCCGAGGTGGCCGAAGTCACCGCGAAGCACGCCGTGGACGTGGCAATGAACCGGCGGGACGGCTCCAAGGAGCCCGTGGACAGGCTCCTCGCCACGGAGATGGCGACCGAGCTCGCCGAAGCCGCGGTCGAGGAGGTCCTGGACCACAGCCCCTCGACCCGCCGCCCGGAACGCGAGCGCGAGCTCGCCGCCACCGTCGCCGCGCAGGTGGCCGAGAGCGCCGCCGAACTCGCCGTCGCGGAGGTGATGGATCGCCGCGCCCCCTTCACGCACTCCAGGGACGCTCTCGAGGAGCGCGCCGCGAACAACACCACGAACGAATCCGACGCGGAGCAGACCTCCCGTCTAGAGCCGCACGAGGACCTGGCGGGCGCGGTGCTGGAGCTCTCCGACCTCGACGAAACCCCGGACGACGCCGATGACGTGTGGGAGCTGTCCTCCCCGCCCCTCTCGACAACCCGCTCCTCGCCGGAGCCGGAGGTGGAAATGCCAGACGCGACGCGCGACGAGTTCCCCCCAGGCCGTCGAGGCCCCTTGTCCCTGGTGCCCGCAACCGCCGAGGAGGATGCGGCGCGCGCGGCGCGGGCTCCGGATGGCTCGCGGGAATCCGACGCCCCTCGTCCCCTCGCGCAGCGCGCCACCGGCATGCTGTCGCTGGCGCGTGAAATCGCCGGACAGGCGCTGGCCAGCGAGGGCCTGGGACGTGCCTGGGGCGCGATGAACGGCATGCTGGACGCCGTCCGCGCGGGCCTGGGAACGGGCGGAGGCGCCCACCTGGACGAGTACGGCAAGGACCCGTCACTGGTGCAGCGACTGGAGCCCGTGCTGGAGTTCCTCTATGGCCAGTACTGGCGCGTCGCCGCGCAGGGCACGGACCACATCCCCAAGGGCGCGGCCATCCTGGTGGCGAACCACTCGGGCGCCCTGCCCTATGACGGCCTGGTGATGTCGCTCACCCTGGCTCGCGAGCGCCCCGACCTGCGCGAATCACGCTGGCTGGTGGAGGATCAGATCTTCCACGCGCCCGTGCTGGGCACCCTCTTCAATCGCCTGGGCGCCGTGCGGGCATGCCCGGAGAACGCGCTGCGGCTGCTCGACGAGCAGCGCCCACTGGTCGTCTTCCCGGAGGGCTACCAGGGGCTCAGCAAGCCCTTCGCGGAGCGCTACCGGCTCAAGCGTTTCGGGCGAGGTGGCTTCGTGAAGCTCGCCCTTCGCACGGGAGCGCCCATCGTCCCGGTGGCCATCGTCGGCGCGGAGGAGACCTCCCCCCTGCTGGGACGCATTCCCGCGAGCTTCTTCGGGTTGCCCTACGTGCCCCTCACTCCGCTGGGCCCGCTGCCCGCCAAGTGGAGCATCCGCTTCGGCGAACCCATCGCCATGGACGGCCTGCCCCCTGAAGCCGCGGAGGACCTGGGCGAAGTGGGGCGACTCACCGAGCGCACGCGCGAGGCCATCCAGTCGATGATCCACACGCTGCTGCGGGAGCGGCGCTCCATCTTCGCCGGCTGAATCGGACGCCCCGAGGGGCGCACGCCGCGTCAGGCGATGACGCGGTTGCGCCCACCCGTCTTCGCCTCGAAGAGCTTCTCGTCCGCCGCGCGCACCAGGTCTCCAGGCTCGCGGTGGCGGGGATCCAACACGGCCACGCCCAGGGAGATGGTGACGGGGATGGGCTGGCGATCAAACTCGAAGCGCTGCTTCTCCACCAACCGCCGGACCTTCTCGGAGAGCTGTCGCGCGCCGACCAGCGCCACTTCCGGCAACAGGATGGCGAACTCCTCGCCGCCATAGCGCGCGAAGACATCCTCTCGCCGGATGCGCGTGCGCACCGTGGACGCCAGCTGCTTGAGCACCGAGTCTCCCGCCAGGTGCCCGAACTTGTCGTTCACCTTCTTGAAGTGGTCGATGTCCACCAACACCAGCGACAGCACGCGCTCATAACGGCGGCTGCGGGAGATCTCCCGGTCCAGCTGCTCGTCGAAGTAGCGGCGGTTGTAGATCTGCGTCAGGCCGTCCATCGTGGTCAGCCGGTAGATCTCATCGTGGTAGGCGGCCTCGATGTTGCCGCCCGCGATGTACTTGAAGATGGTGCGGCCAATCTTCACCAGGTCGCCGTTGCGCAGCTCGCGATCACCCTCCACCACCTCGTCGTTGATGAACGTGCCGTTGGTGGAACCCGCGTCGCGAATCTTCACGCCCTCGCGGGTATTCGCGATGGCCGCGTGGTTGCGGCTCACCGACTCCTGGTCGATCTGGATGTCGCACTTCGACGAGCGCCCGATCAGCGTCTCCTCGCGCGTCAAATCGAACTTCCGACCCAGGTCCAATCCGTAGATCACCACCAGCGCCGCGTCGAGGTTGACCGGCCGGTCGGAGATCTTCGAGATGACCGTGACGACCGTCTCCTTCTGCACCGCTCCTCCAGCGAACGACCCACGAGACGCTACCACCCTGCAAATCCAGAAAGCGAATCACAAGGCGAGACGCCAGGTAGGGAACCTCCGTCCATGGACATCCAACCAACGACGTCTTCCTTCATCCCCCCTAGGGGATATCCACGCCCCTCGACGTGAAGACAGGTGGACGCAGCAGCGCGCCCTCCGTGTCCTCCAGCGAGGCGATGAGCGACACCCCTATCCCGGAGCAACTGGCCGGGAGCTGGAGCTGTACTTCCCCCGTCGCGGGTGAGGCGGCGGAGTCGCTCACGAGGACCTCCTCGCAGCCCTTCCC
>NZ_JABUMQ010000409.1:0-8665 GCF_013336645.1 Myxococcus sp. CA039A
ACACCGCGCCACGCCCGCGTGGGGTCCGCCCCTCAGTGTCCGTTCGCGGCCTTCTGCTTCACCACCCGGGCGGGGGCTCCCGCCACCACGGCCATGGGGGGCACATCCGAGATGACCAGGGCGCCTGCGCCAATCACCGCGCCGTCTCCCACCGTCACCGGGCCGATGATCTGCGCGCCCACGCCCACATAGACGTTGCGGCCGATGCGGGGGACTCCCGCCTCGCCGCGCCTCGGCTCCACGCTGACGTTCTGGGAGAGGAAGCTGCCTTCGCCCACTTCCACCCCCGGCGCCACCACCACGCCCACGCCGCCGTAACCCAGCCCCACGGAGGCGTGCAGGCGCGCGTCGATGTCCACATGGCAGTGCAACAACCGGTCACCCACGGCGGCCACCATGCTCGGAAGCACGGGCACACCCAGGCTCTTCAGCCGCCTCGCGGCCCGGTAGAAGGTCAGCGCGTCCGGGCCCATGCCCCACCCCGCGCCACCCCCCAGCGACCGGACGGCGTCTCAGCCTGGAGGCGGTCCTCGCCCACGCTCGCCATCCCGAGGAGGGAGGTGGGGGGAGACAGGGAAGCCGTCCAGGGTGAAGGGCGCGTCGTGGCCATCGCTCCGCGCCAATCTAGGGGACCTCCTGGCTCGGGCCAGCCGCTCGTTCGAGAGGCCCTGGGGAGCGTCCGCCAGCGAACCTCCGACGGTCCGCGCTGGCCCTGGAGTGCCACCGGGCGGACACTCGGCTCGGTGGCTCACGGGGGCGCGTGCTTCAGGAGGCCGCGCTCTCGCGCAGCCGCTTCAGGGCCTCCTCGACGTACTGGACGCCCTTGGGAGTGATGGCCTTCCCCTTCTTGGTATCCTGCGCGTAGCCGGCGTGCAGACGCAGCGCCTTCGCGGCGTTGGGGGCGGCGTAGGTGACGCCCAGCTCGCCCCAGAAGCGGGACGTCGTCCCCGACGTCACTTCCAGGTCCAGCTCCACCGCCCGGGCCAGGTACAGCGGAATCAGCGAGCGCACGAGCTGATCCTTCAGCTTGCCCGCGGAGCGCAGCTCCTCGTGACGGGGGTGTGCGCGGAGCGCTTCCATCAGTTGGCCCACGGCCTGACCCGTGTCCGCCGAGGACGCCGCCTGGGACGCGGGAGCCGCCTCGCGCTTCTTCGCGCGGGCCTTGCTCCGGGCCGGGCTCTTGCCCGACTTCGTGACGGAGGCCTTGGCGGCGGCGGGCTTCGCGGACTTCACGGCCCGGGTCTTCTTCGCCACCTTCGGGGCACGAGGCGCCGGTGGCTCGGCGGCGACGGCTTCGGCGGGAGGACCGTCCACCTCGGAGATGGGGCGCGGGCGCGGTGTGCGCTCGACGCGCGTGGACTCTGGCGCGCTGGGAGGCGCGGCGGCCACGGGGGCAGGGGACGGCGAGTTCCGCCGATCCACGTGACGGGGTGCGGAATGGTCGGCACCGTTGCGGGAAGGGGCCTGCGGGCGCGCATAGCCCAGGCGCGAACGCACCTCTTCCACCACGCCGCTCAACCCCACTTGCTGCAGCAGACCTTCCAACCGGGAAGCGAATGACACCGGGCATGCCCTCCTGGACGTGCGCACGTTACCCCAGGATGGCCCCAGGTCGGATCCACCCTGCCTACGCAAGCAGGGAAGGTGGGTGTGCGTGGACCGGGCATCCTGCAACTGTTCGTCAGCGGGCAGACGGCGCTACACTCTCCGTCGTCCCCGCCATGCGGCTGCCTGCCCTCCCCCTCCTCGTGTTGCTCGTCGTGCCCGGTGTGACCCTCGCCCAGGGGGACACCCGCCTTGCGTTCCTCGGGCGCCAACTCACGCAGGGCAAGGACCCCCGTTCGCGCTCCCAGGCGGCCCTGGTGCTGGGGGCCACCGAGGATCCGGAGGCCGTGACGCCCCTGTGTGGCGGCCTGAAGGACCCGAGCGAGCTGGTGCGCGCGGCCGTCGCCAAGTCCCTGGCGAAGCTGCAGGAGTCCTCCGCGCTGCCCTGTCTGGAGGCCCACAAGACGGAGGCGGACGCGACGGTGCAGGCTGCCGTGCGCGAGGCGGTGAGCGCGCTGAAGGAGTACCAGGCACGACCTCCGCGCTTCTACGTTTCGCTGGAGGGGATGAAGGACCTCACGCGCTCGTTGCCGGCCGAGCTGGTGAAGGCCACCGAGGCGCGGTTGCGCTCGCGGCTGATTCGCCGGGGCGCGCTGCTGGCGCCGGCCAAGGAGTCCAAGGCGGCGGCGAAGGGGGCGCTGAAGAAGCTGGGCCTGCATGGCTATCGCATCACCCCGGAGGTCCATGCGATGGAGGGAGGCGGGTTGCGGGTGGCCATCGTCTGCCTGAGCTACCCGGACCTGTCCCTGCTGGGGCAGGTGGATGTGAAGGCCGCGGGCGCGCAGCCGGCGGACCTCCTCAAGGCGCTGGTGCCGCGCGCGGTGGAGGAAGCAGCGGAAACCTTCGAGTGGAGCAACGAGACATGACGACGAGCACGACGGCGCACGCGGCGGCCCCGAAGCGGCGCTGGCGTAACTTCCTCCTGGATACGAGCTTCCAGCTCAAGCTGACCGCGTACATGGTTGGAGTGACGGTGGTGCTGTCGGCCCTGCTGGGCGTGTTCCTGGTGCGCTCCGCCTGGGCGCTGATGCGGGAGACGGCGACAGCGGTGGAGGCCCGCTCCCGGGCCGCCGAGGTCAGCCGGGAGTTGTCCGGCGCCACGCTGTCCAACGAGCTGCTCGCGCGGATGGACGACCCGACGTTCGAGGCCACCTTCCGGGAGAAGGCGCAAGGCATCGACGCGGCCTACGAGGCGGAGCGGGCCGCCATCGTCGAGCAACGCGCGGAGCTGGAGTGGCGTCAGCGCGCGACGTGGTGGGTGCTGGGGGCCTTCCTGGTGGGCTTCATCGCCGTGGTGGCGATGGGCACCATCGTCGTGACGCACCGGGTGGCCGGGCCGCTGTTGCGCATCCGGCGCATGGTGGGCGACGTGTACGAGGGCAAGCTGCGCCCGCCGCAGTACGGCCTGCGCGACGGCGACGAACTGCGGGAATTGTTCGACGCGACGCGGAGCATGATGCAGAAGCTGCGGGACCAGAGCGAAGAGGATGCTCGGGTGCTGGCGAAAGCGCTGGAGACGGCGGAGCGCTCCGGTGTGCCGGGAGAGTCGCTCGATGAGCTGCGCGCGCTGGAGTCCCGCTTCCGCGCGCGCCTGGAGGCCTGAGCCCCGCGCAGCCGTCCCCGGTCAGTGCTTCCGGGGACGCAGCTTGCGGAGCTCGGCTTTCATCTTCGCCATTTGTTGTTCGGCGTCCTTGAGGGCCAATTCCAGCTTACGTCGCTGCCGGGTCTCCGCCTGCCGACGTCGACGGGCCTCCGCTTGTCGGCGCAGCCGGGCCTTCTCCATCCGGGCCTTGAGCTGGTCAATCATCTCGGTGGACTCGAGCAACAGCGTCTCACCGGCCCAGACGAGCATCTTGTCGCCACGGACCTCGAACTCGAGCCCCAGCACCTTCGAGGTGAACCGTCCCTGCTTCGGCCGAAGGGGGACATAGGTCCTGTCCTTGGCGGACTTCAGCCGGAACCCCTCCAGTCGCTCCCGACCCGCGTCGTAGATGAAGTATTCGCGGACGCCGAGCCGCGCGTTCCGCTCCACGTTGACCACGGCGTCCTTCTTCCGGTTGCCGCCCGAGTGAACCTCCATCACCCAGTCCAGGCCCTTGCCCTCATGGCTCACCAGCCACTTCTCACGAGGGTGTGGCTCGACGTCGAACACCACCAGCAGGTCCGGCGCGAAGCGGCGCTCCCCGGGGTAATACACGGGCAGCTCCGAGCCGACGTAGGCCTTGCGCCGCCGATGACGGAAGTGATGCCTGAGCACATCGAGCACCCGGTGCTTCGCGTCTTGATGCAAGTCCCCCTCGGGCGGCGACATCTCCCGGTACGTCACCTCCGCCGGCAGTGACTCCACCACCTGCGCCCTCTCCTCGGGCCCCATCGCGTCCCACGCCTCCTGGGTGGGCGCCCGAGGGAAGGCGTCACCACGAACTCTGTCCGCGTGCCGTCCCATGCTTCAAAGCGTGGAGTTGGCAGCCTCGCGCGTCAATGCCCGAGGCGGATGAGCAATGCGTGGGCCATGCACAATCGCGCGCGCTCTGAAGCAGGAATCAAGCAATGCGCGTGAATCGTGTTCCAGGACTCCGTGAAGGAGTCCACGGGAGCGGACTTGTGAAGCTTCACGGTGGCGAGGCCACGTCCACGGTGAGCCCCGTCTGCTTGAGCACGGCGTGGATGCGCAGGCGCGCCTGGGCCCACGGAAGCGCCTCCACGCGATAACCGTCGAGCGCTTCCATGAGGTGCGCGCGGTAGCTCGGGTGGCCCGGGTCCGCGACGATGACGACGCCTCGGTCCGTGGTGGAACGGATGAGTCGACCCACGCCCTGGCGCAGGAGCAGCAACGCGCGTGGCAGTCGGTACTGGAGGAAGCCCTGGTACTCGCCACCGGAGCGGGCCAGCGGCTCCTCACGCGCGGCCACCAACGGACGCAGCGCGGGCTCCAGCGGGAGCTTGTCGATGAAGACGCAGCCCACGCCCCGGCCTGGGATATCCACGCCCTGCCAGAAGCTCTTCGTGCCCAGCAGCACCGTGCCCGTGTCGCGCTCCTGCCGAGCCGCCAGCGAGCGACTGTGTCCGCGCGACTGCCGCAGCACTTCGATGCCCAGCGGCTCCAGTCGGCTCCGCGCTTCCGCGCCCACGCGCTCCATGCGCCGCGTGGAGGCGAACAGGCCCAGCAGCCGTCCACCCATCGTCTGCGCGAGGCCCGAAATCCGCGTCGCGGCCCACTCGACAAACGGGTCCTCGTGCGCGCGCGGCGCATCGGTGACGAGCACCACCAGCGCCTGCTCGTGGAGCTGAAAGGGAGACGGTGCGCGCAACAGCCGAGGGGCAGGGCGGTCTCCGCGTCCATCCAGCCCCAGCCGCTTCAACACGAAGGGCGTTCCCGAGCCGTGGCTCGTGGGACCCAACGTGGCCGAGGTCAACACCAGCGCGCGCTTGTTCGCCGCGAAGTCACGCGACACATGGAACGACACGTCCACTGGCTGCGCGCCCACGTTCCATCGCTGTCGCCGAGGCTCGGCTGTCGCGGAGTAGCACCGTCCCGCCGCCGCTTCGCCCGAGAGCTCCTGCGCCAGCGTCGCCAGTTCGCCCAGCTCCGTGGTGGCACCGGACAGTTCGCGCTCCAGCGCGGGCATCCGCGCGGCGAGCTCCGGCAGGGCCTCCAGCACCCGCACCGCGAGCAGCGTGTGCAGCGCCTGCAGCGCGCCGCGCACCAGCTCCAGGCCGTCACGCACCGGCTCCCACGTGGGCAGCGCGCGCACCGCCTCCGTCACGCGCAGCTCCGGCGCATACGCGCCCTCGTCGGGGTCCTCTCCCGCGGTGGTCGCCGAGGGCTCGCACAGCTCTGTCACCCGCGAGCCCAGGTCCCGCGCCTCGTCCATCAGCCGGCGCAGCGCGTCCTCCACCTGGCCCATCAGCGCGCGCGACTCCTCGCGACGCGACGCGGAGAGGGCGCGCCGCAGCTCCGCGAAGAGGCCGTGGCGTCCATCGCGTCCGTGCAGTCGCTCGGTGAGCCGCTGGAAGGCCAGGTCCGACAGCTCCACGGTGAGGGCCGTGGTGGCCACGTCCTCCACCTCGTGGGCCTCGTCGAGGACCAGATGCTCCAGCTTCGGGTAGCGCGCCGGCCACGCGAAGGCGAGGGACTGGTTGATGACCAGCACATCCGCCTCGCGCGCCTGGGCCACGGCCGAGTGGTAGAAACACCGGTGGTAGTGCGGGCACTTCTCGCCGAGCGTCGTCGCGGCCTCGGAGCGCACCGCGGGCGTCAGGCCCATCAGGACGGGGAAGCGCTCGCGGAACCAGTGGCTCAGCCGGTCCATGTCGCCATCCACACTGCGGCGCAGGTACGCGCGCAGGTAGGCGCGAGGCGCGCGAGCCGAGTGCCCCATGCCCGGCTCCACGCGCGTGGCCTCCAGCGCGCGGCGTCGGCACAGGTAGTTCGACTGTCCCTTGAGCAGCGCGTAGCCGAAGGTGCCGCCCATCGCCTTGTGCAGTCGAGGCAGGTCCTTCTCCAGCAACTGGTCCTGGAGTGTCTTCGTGTGCGGGGCCACGCCGACCTTGCGCCCGTTGCGCGCGGCGAAGAGGGCCGCGGGCGCCAGGTACGCGAGCGACTTGCCCGTGCCCGTGCCCGCCTCCACCGCCACCTGCTCACCGTCCGACAGCGCGCGCGCCACCGCATGCGCCATCTCCAGCTGCGCGGGCCGACTCCGGAAGCCCTCCTCCATCCGCTCCAGCGCGCCTCCAGCGCCCAGCACCGCCGTCACCTCGTCGGCCCGCACAGGCAGCACCGGCGTGTCGGTCTCGGGCTCGGGCAGCGAGGGGACACCGGCTGCTCGCCGTCGCTCGGGCTTCCCGCGAAGGAAGCCTTGCGTCTCCAGCGCCAGCGACGCGGGCGCGGCGCGACAGGTGTCGCTCAGTCGCGACAGCAGCTCCAGCAGCGGCCACTCCTCGTAGTCGAACGCGCCGCCGTCCGTCTCTGGAGGCCCCAGCCGCCGCGCGGCCCGAGGGTCCAGCGTGGCCAGCAGGTCGGAGACGTCCTCGCCCCGGCCCTCGCGCACGAAGCGGTCCATCGTCTGCACGAGCACGGCGTGCACTGCTTCGCAGTCGGACAGCGCGCGGTGCGGTTGGCGGATGCCCAGCCCGGCCCAGCGCAGCAGCGACTCCAGCGAGTGGCTGGTCAGCTCCGGGTGCAGGTAGTGCATCAACTCGCACGAGTCGAGCACCGGCGCGCGGATGGGACCCAGCAAGTCCGGCAGGAAGCCCTTCTCGAACGGCGCGTTGTGCGCCACCACCGTCCAGCCCGTGAGCCGACTTCGCAGCTCCTCGATGTCAGTCCCGAAGCGAGGCCGACCCTCCAGGTCCGCGTCCGTCAGGCCCGTCAGCCGTCGGATGGTGAGAGGCAGGGGTCGCGACGCCGAGTACAACCGCGCGAAGCGGTCCACCTCGCGTCCGTTCTCGAAGAAGAGACACCCCAGCTCGATGATTTCGTCGGCACGTGGATCCAACCCCGTGGTTTCGAGGTCGAGGAAGACATGCCGCGTGAAAAGCTCCGCCGCGCCGCCCATGCAGGGCCGGGAGACTAACGCTTCCCGGCGCGGTGCCCAGATTTCAGCCTACGTCTTCAGTCCACCAGGAAAACGCCGGAAATCATCTTCCCCATGGCACACCCGTAGACGAGTTTTCCGGACTCCTTGGGTGTGAAGGAGATGTCCACCGGCTGGTTGAGCGGCAGCGGCGTGTTGATGTCGTAGCCGTCCATCACCACTTCGGTGGCGCACGTCTGGTCCGTCTTGCGCGTCACCACCAGCTTCACCGGCTCGCCCTTCTTGAGCGTCACGGGGCTGGGCTCGTAGCCCTTCTCCGTCACCGTCAGCTCCACCACGCGCACGCCGTTCTCCCGCTTCTCGGGGACGGTGGGCGCCGAGGAGGCCGCTTCGGCGGCGGGCGTGTCCTTGGTGCATCCCTGCTGCGTGGCGCCCACCATGGCGGCCGTCGCGGCGAGCGCGAGCCAGGGCTTGATGATGCGGGAGAAGAAGGGGCGCATGGGGTGCCTCGAACGAAGAACTTGCGAAGGTGAAAGGGGCGGCGCCCCCGACGTCAGGGCCCTCAGGCCTCGTCGACGGGAGCGCTCGCGGGACCCGGCTCGAACCGGAGCAGGGCGTGGAGCGGGACGAAGACCTCGTGGCCCGGCTCACCCAGGAGCAGGTCGAACCGGCCCACGTGCATCAGCGGGAGCTGGAGCGTGATGCCGTTGCGCAGCACCAGCTTCACCGTCTCGCCCAGGTGGTCCAGGAACGCGCGCGGGTCCGAGTACGGACGCTTGTCCGGCTGACGCGCCACCGTGGAAGGCTTCTGCGTCAGCTTGGCGTCACGCTCCAGGCCGGGCAGCAGCCGTTCCCACTCAGCGCGCCGCGCCAGCAGCACCACCTGCAGCTTCTCCAGCCGCCCGGTGCGCTCCAGCGTGAAGGCGATGGGCTCCTCCGCGACGAGCGTGTCCAGCAGCGAGCGCTCCGCCAGGACGACGGAGACCTCCACCTTGCCGGCGATGAGGCCGCCGAGCAGCTCCGCCACCACGGCGTTGTCGACCTCGCCGCGGGCCTGCTTGATGGCCGCCTTGCGCTGGGTGCGCTCCTTGCGCGCCATGAACTCCGCCACCGTCATGCCGCTCTGGAGCACGCCGAAGGCATCCCCCAACGACAAGCTCGGCGTCTGGCCCATCAGCTCGTAGACTTGGTCGAAGCGCTTCGCCTCTTCGGCGTGCAGCTTGCGCCAGATGCGGGCCTTCATCTTCCCTTCCAGCTCCCCCTTGGCGATGCGCGCGGGCACATGCTCGCGCTGCGCCAGCGCGAGGATCTGCTCGGGCGTGGGCGGAGGCCGGGGCGTCGAGGAGCGGAAGCCCCCCGGCCGACCACCGAAGCCGCCCGGACGCGCACCGGGTCCCCCCGGGCCTCCGGGTGCTCTCGGCGCCAGTGGACGGGCCCCTGGCGTCACGCTCGCCGGACGCGGCGAGGGTGCGGGTGCCGCGCCGGTGGGCCGGGGAGCGGGCAAGGGGGCGGCGGTCGTCGGC
>NZ_JABUMQ010000040.1:0-46525 GCF_013336645.1 Myxococcus sp. CA039A
GGAGGGGGCCGAGGTGGAGGTTGAGTCCTCGCGGCTGTCATTGAAGCGGGTGACGTCGAAGCTCTTTTCGTATTGGGGCTGGATGCGGATGCTGACGCGGGAGAACGAGTATGCGCGGCTGTTCAAGTACGTGCCGTTCCCGCGACAGAAGCTGCTCGATTTGTTGATGGACTGGGATTCGCTGCCGGCGGTGGCGAACGTGCCGCTGGTGCGGGCGTGGCAGCGGGTGGTGGAGCGCGGGCAGCCGGTGCTGGTGTTGACGGCGGAGGGCAAGCTGCGGGACGTGTTCTTCGACCGTATCCATCGCTCGGCGCTGGCGGATCTGCCACATCCGAACCTGTCGCGGATTCGCCTCAAGGGCACCAATCACATCTTCACGACGGGTGGTGCGATTGAATCGTGTGTGGACCACCTGTGTCAGTGGGCCTCGGAACGCTTCCCGGGCTCCAACACCACGCACCTGCCCATCCCGCCCGAAGCTGTGCGTCCAGGGGTCGAGCGGGTGGTGGGCTGAGGCGCGCAGACCTGCTCGAGCGTCAGCGCACTTTGCATCTCGCCAGCCTCATCACTGCCGAGCAAGAGCCAATTGCGTCGGCCCACCGCCTCGTGACTCGTTCAGAGCAGGCTTGTAAGCACAAGGGACGCCACACCCGCAACGTCCGTTACACCCTCGGGTGTCCAGCAGGCCGTCAGGTCTGTCTGGAGCAGCGTCAGCGTGCGCACGACCTCCGCGCCCAGGAATCGCCCGGCTACTACCCGCGCAGTGAGCACGATGACCAACTCTCCGGCAGGTCGAGCATTGAGCACAGTGCGGCCCTTTGCCTTGCTCCACGTCCCATCGCTCCACTCGATGTGGATGATGGAATCCGTGGACCCTAGCGAGCAGCTCAGATTGCCCTGTCCCTCCGACTGGATTGTCGCGGAAACGATGCCCAATGGAATCCCTACGCATGGGCCGAGCACGGCCTCACTCGTGAACACCACGGGGCGCGGCGTCTGAGTAACCCCTGGTTCATAGTGGGTTGCCTCTGTACCAGGGCAAACCAACAGCGCGGTTTCGGCCCAAGCGGGCATGGTCGCGAGCAGACCCGACATGAGACACAAGGACTTCCACCAAATGCTGTTCACATGCATGTGCCTTGGCTCCGATAATGCCCTGCCGAAAGGGGCGGGCCTTTCGTCATAAATCTTTCTTTGTGTTCAGTGCGCGGACAGTGCATGTCGCTTGTCGAGCGGAGCGGACTCGTTTCGTTTGTGCATCACCCAGTGAACGATCTCCTTGGTTGAGGGGACAAGGGGTGTGGTTCCGACCGAGCGATACACGGGACTACACAATGAGTGGCCGTCGGTTTCTGTGGGCTCTCATCACCCTCCTCGTGGTCCCTGTTCAAGCGCAGGGACCGACGCGGACAGCTCAGACCCGGTGGAAGAGGCTCAGTCCCCAGGCACTGTTCGACGAACCCTCCGCCTCTTCCTTGGTCACCCCCAGCATGCGCGCGAGCTGGGCGAACTCCTTGTCGCCGACGAGCTTGCGGATGGCTTCCGGGTCTCCTTCCATGAGCTTGTGGAAGTTGCTGAAGCGCCCCGAGACTTCGTAGTGCTCGCTGTCGCAAGACCAGTCGTGATTGCCAATCAGGCCGAGCTTCGCGGTCGTCTTGCCGTAGACCCGGGAGATGCCCGCTTCGTAGAAGCCGTAGACGACACCGCTGAGCGTGGCATCCCCGTGAACCTCCAGGTTGCCCTCCAGGTAGAGGTGGTGGGCCTTGAGCTGGCCCATGACAGCCAACGTGCCCGTCTCATCCGTCGTGACCTCGCCGCTCACCGTCAGGTCCCCCAGGACCAACAGCGCCCCCTCCGTCACGCTGAGGTCGCCCTCAATCACGAGGTCTCCCTCGTGAACCCAACTGTCATCACCGAGGACTCCCGCGATGTCCTCATCACCAATCTGCTCGAGGTCCTCGTCCTTCACGGGCCGGAGCTTCGGCTTCAGCGACTGCAGTGTCTGCTCTTTCAAGTCACGTCTCCACGTTCAACGATGAATCGGCGCCCAGGACCTACGTCGCGACCAGTCCCGTCTCCGTCTTGCTCCGAGACTCGCGCTTTGCTCAGACCCGGAAGAAGAGCTTCATTCCGTAACCATCGCACTCCGTATCCTCGTCGGACAGACCCAGCATGGGCGCGAGAATGGCGAACTCCTTGTCGCCCATGAGCTGGCGGATGGCATCGGGGTCTCCCTCCTCAATCTCGACGAAGTTCGAGAAGCGGCCAGAGACCTCGTAGTGCTCGTCATCGCACTCCCATTCATGGTCGCCGATGAGACCGAGCTTCGCGGTCGTCCGTCCGTCGACCTGTGAATTGCCCGCTTCGTAGAAGCCGAAGAGGGCGCCTCGGAGCGCAACGTCCTTGTGCACCCGCAGGTCGCCTTCCAGATAGAGGTGGCGGGCATCGAGTCGACCCGTGACGACGAGCTTGCCGCTCTCGTCCGTCCCAACGGCATCGCTGACCCTCAGATTTCCCAGAATCAGCAACGCCCCCCGCTTCACCTCAAGCTCCCCTTCGAGCACCAGGTCTCCCTCGTGGACCCAGGTGTCACCGTCGAGGAACGTCGCGTGCTCCTCGAGCAGGAGGTCCGCGAGGTCCCCGGCCCTCCGAAGCCGAGGCTTCAACGACTCCAACGTATGTGTCGTCACATTGCTCCTGCTCTCGTGTGGTGAACGGCGCCTCGTTCCCACGGGGCGCCAGGAAGCTATGCCGCGACCACCAGCCGCGACTCAGACTTGCTCCGGGCCTCACGCCGCTGGATGGCCAGGAACAGGGCCTCGTGCGTGGCGGGAGCGGCCAGCTCCACCTCTTCGCCCGGAGCCCCGAACGCACCCACCGCATCCCTCAGCGCCTCGCGCACCGACAGCGCCAGCATCAGCGGCGGCTCGCCCACCGCCTTGCTGCCGTGAATCGTGTTGTGCTGCCGCGCCCGCTCCAACAGCCGCACACGGAAGTCCACCGGCGCATCGCTGAACGCGGGCACCGGGTACGTGCTGGCCGAGTGCGTGAGCAACCGTCCCTTCGCATCCCAGCGCAGGTCCTCGCCCGTCAGCCAGCCCATGCCCTGGACGAAGCCGCCTTCAATCTGTCCCCGGTCCACACCCGGGTTGAGCGAGTCACCCACGTCCTCCAGCACGTCCACTCGGAGCACCCGCTTCATGCCCGTGTGGCCGTCCACCTCCACCTCCGTCACCGCCGCGCCATACGCGAAGTAGAGGAACGGCTTCCCTCGGCCCTTCGCCTTGTCGTAGCCGATGCCCGGCGTCTGGTAGTAGCCCGTCACCGAGAGCCCCACGCGCGCCAGGTACGCCGCGTCCACCACCTCCGCGAAGGACACGGACGCGTCCGCTACCCCCACGCGCCCGTCCTGGAACACCACCGTCTCCGGAGCCACGGTGCGCCCGTGCCTCTCCGACAGCAGCTTCACGGCCACTGGCACAAGCCGCCCACGCAGCGTGACGCACGCCTCGCGCACCGCCGCGCCATTCAGGTCCGAACCCGACGAGGCCGCCGTGGCGGAGGTGTTGGGCACCTTGTCCGTCACCGTCTTCGCCACCCGGATGGCGTCCGCGGGCAATCCCAGCTCGCGCATGGCCACGCCCTGAATCTTCGTGTGCAGACCCTGGCCCATCTCCGTGCCGCCGTGCGACAGCATCACCGAGCCATCCCGGTACACATGCACCAGCGCGCCCGCTTGATTCAGGAACGTCGCCGTGAAGGAGATGCCGAACTTCATCGGCGTCATCGCCAGCCCGCGCTTGATTCGCGGTGAGCGGGCATTGAACTCCTCCACCTCCCGACGGCGGCGCGCGAAGTCCGACGAGTCCTTCAGCTCGCGCCACAGGTGCGGCAGCCGCTCGTCCTCCAGCTCCTGTCCGTAGTGCGTCGTGTTCGTCTCACCGGTGCCTCGATAGAAGTTGCGCTCGCGCACCTCCTCCGGCGGCAGGCCCAGCGTGCGCGCCACGCGGTCGAGGACCTCCTCACCCACCAGCATCCCCTGCGGACCCCCGAAGCCACGGAAGGCCGTGTTGGACACCAGATGCGTCTTCGCCACGCGGCCCGTGTAGCTCATGGCCGGGACGTAATAGGCGTTGTCCAGGTGGAAGAGGGCGCGGTCCGTAATCGACTCGGACAAATCCAGCGACCAGCCCGCGTTCGATACGAGCTGCGCGCGCAGGGCGAGCAGCTTGCCCTGCTCAGTGAAGCCCACCTCGAACGTGGCATGGAACGGATGGCGCTTTCCCGTCACCGCCATGTCCACGTCCCGGTCCATCATCCACCGCACCGGCTTGCCCGTGTGCCACGCGGCCAGCGCGACAATGGCCGCGGGCGAGTTGCCCTGCGTCTCCTTGCCACCGAAGCCGCCACCCATGCGCGGTGACTGCACCACCACGCGACTGCGCGGCAGGTGCAACATGTGGGAAATCACCGCCTGCACCTCGGACGGGTGCTGCGTGGAGGACACCACCGTGATGTCGCCGTCGTCGCCCTTCTCGGCGAAGGCCGCCTGCGTCTCCAGGTAGAAGTGCTCCTGTCCGCCCATCGTCACCGTGCCCGACAACCGACGCGGGCTCGACGCGAGCGCCGCGTCCACATCGCCGCGCCGGATGACGTGCGGCTCCGTGTGGTAGCTGCCCTGCGCCATCGCGTCTTCCACGGTGAGGATGGCCGGCAGCGGTTCGTACTCCACCACCACCTGCTTCGCGGCCTCGCGGCACGCGTCGATGCTCTCTCCCACCACCACGGCGACAATCTGCCCGTGGAACAGCACCTCGTCCTTCGCCAGGAGCGGCTCGTCGTGGCGGATGGGCCCCGTGTCGTTCATCCCGGGGATGTCCTCCGCGAGCAGCACCGTCACCACGCCTGGCAGTGCCCTCGCGGCCGTCGCATCCCTGCGCAGGATTCGCGCGTGCGCATGCGGCGAACACACCGGCCACACCTCCAGCATGGGCCGGCCCTGCGCCACATCGTCCACGTACTTCGCGGCCCCCGTCACATGACCCAGCGCGCTCTCATGTCGCAGCACGCGGCTGGTGTCCGTGGGCGCCTCGGCGTCTCCCGTGACGAAGCCCGGCGCCGCGTCCAGCGAGGGACTCTGCTCCCCCGAGAAGAACTTCTCGAACAGGCTCACGATGAGCCCGCGTCGGTACTCCGCGCTCCCGCGCAAGTCGCTGATGGGGGACAGCTCGCCCGAGAGCATGGGCAGCACCTTGTCCACCGTCTCCCGGGTCCACGGCTGGCCGACGAGCAGCTCCTCGGTGCGTCGCGCGCGAATGGGCGTGGCCGCCACGCCGCCGTACCCAAGCCGCGCCGTGCGCACCACTCCGCCCGCATCCAGCTCCACGCAGAAGCCCGCGGCGACGATGCTGATATCCAGCTCGCGCCGCTTGGACACCTTGAACGAATCCGACACCCGCCGGAGTCCACTGGCCGCCGAAGGCGCATGCGGGATGACGATGAAGCGCACGACCTCGTCCACCTGGAGCGCCGTCTTCCGGTACGCGAGGAAGAAGTCCGACAGCGCCACCGTCCGCTCGCCCTTCACGGACGACAGCACCATCCGAGCATCCAGCGCGAGCAGCACCGGCGCCAGGTCGCCAATCGGCGACGCCGTCACCAGGTTGCCCGACAGCGTGGCCCGCTGCCGGATCTGTCGCGAGGCGAAGACGTTGAGCATCTTCCCCACCTCGGGCACGTCCTTGCCGAGCGCATCCTCCAGGTCCACGAGCGTCGCCGCGCCGCCCACGTACCAGCCGTCCGCTTCACGGCGGATGGCGCGCAGGGACTCCACGCCCTCGGTGGAGATGAGGAACTGAAAGCGCCGGGCCTTCTTGGTGATGTCCACGCCCACTTCCGTGGCGCCCGCCACGAGCAGCGCCTCCGGATGCGCGGCCTTCAGCGCGAGCAGTTCCTCCCACGACGTGGGCCGCAGGAACTTCTGGCCGCCGGCCTCATAGCTCAGCGCCGACACCGGCGAAGCAGGGCCCCCGAGCGACGTGCCCGGCAACGGCTGCAGGCCCACCGCCGAATCCCGCGCGGCGAGCGCCTCCATCATCGCGTCGCGGATGGGCCGGTAGCCGGTACAGCGACAGATGTTTCCACAGAGCTGGTCCGCCACCGTCTCCGGGGTACAGACCTCCGGCCGCGAATACGCCTCCGCCATGGAGACGATGAAGCCCGGCGTGCAGAAACCACACTGCGAGCCGTAGTGCTTCACCATCGCCTGCTGCACGGGGTGTGGCTTCTCGCGCGAGCCCACGCCCTCCACCGTCACCACCTCGCGCCCGGCCACCATGGGCACCAGGGTGATGCAACTGTTGAACGCGCGCAGGCAGCGGTTGCCCTGGGCATCGCGGTCCACCATCGCCACGGTGCACGCGCCACAGTCCCCCTCGGCGCAGCCCTGCTTCGTTCCCGTGGCGCCTTGGGCGCGCAGGTAGTCGAGCAGCGTGGTGTTGGGCGACACGTCCTCGACGCCGACCAGGCTCCCGTTGAGCCGGAACTCGAACATGGTGCTCATTCTCCAGACGAAACCCCGCGCAGGCGGGGCGGCTCCGAGGCGGATGGCTCGGGGCGGGTTTCAACGAAAGGTTGGTGGTGGAGCTGGAGCAGCCCCGCGGCGATGCTCACCGCGACTTCCTGGGGGGACTTGCCCCCCAGCTCCAGCCCCATGGGGCACTGCACCCGGCTCAGCAGCGTCGCGGGCACGCCTCGCGCCTCCAGCCGCTGCCGGAAGCGCGCCCACTTCGTCTTGCTGCCGATGAGGCCGATGTATCGCGCGGGCTTCTCCAGCGCGGCGGCGATGATGTCCTGGTCCAGGTCATGCCGGTGCGTCATCACCGCGACGTACGTCCGGCGCGCGTCCCACACGGCCTGGGCCACGAAGTCCTCCCAGGACTCGTCGTGGCGTGTCACCGCCGCGGGCACGCGCTCGCCGTGGAGCCACTCGGGGCGCTCGTCCACCAGGTGTACGCGGAAGGGGGTCCCCTCGAGGATGCGGCACACCGCCTGGCCCACGTGCCCGGCCCCGAAGAGGTACAGGCGAGGCCCGTGGTTGACGGGCTCCACGAAGATGTCCACCACGCCCCCACAGCACTGGCCGAGCTTCGCGCCCAGCGGATAGCGATAGGAGCGGGACTCGCCGCGCTCCAGACAGGCCCGCGCGTCGGCGAGCACCAACTGCTCCAGGTGTCCGCCGCCCACGGTGCCGTGGAACGCGCCGTCCCCACGCACCAGCAGCTTCGCGCCGGGCTCGGCGGGGGTACTTCCCTGGCACGCTGTAACGGTGGCCACGGCGAAGGGCGCATCCTCGCGCGCCCACTCGCCCAGCTGGCGGACCCAATCCCACATGGTCCCTGTGAGTCTGCCACACCCGGAGTCCGACGGGGATGACTCTCACCCGGAGTCCGTGGGCTGGACGACGGCCTGGTGTCCGGGCCGCCCCCTGGGGATGCCCCGGGGCCCTCTCCCTGGGGCTCCGCGCCGAGCCTACGTGGCCACCGCCGCGCCGGCCTCGGTGCTCCGGCGCATGGGCTGGAGCTTGCCGTACGTCAGCGAGCGCCACACCCACTCCATGGGCCCGAAGCGGAAGCGCGCGAGCCACAGGTGGCTCCACACGATTTGAACGGTGAAGACCCCCAGGCAGTACACGATGCTCATGCTGGGCGTCAGCTTGCCGACGAGCCCCAGGCCGTAGCCGTAGAACACGAGGATGCTGACGACGGACTGGCTCAGGTAGTTGGTCAGCGCCATGCGGCCCACCGGCGCGAGCACGGACAGGATTTTCTGCCCCGTCGCGCGCTGGAAGAGCAGGGTGATGCCCGACACGTACGTCGCGGCGATGCCCACCTCACCCATGGCGCGCACCGGGGCCAGCACCATGGGCAGCCACACGGGCAGCGTCTCCGGATTGATGATCTTGCGCAGCACGAGCTGCTGCGTCACCACGCCCACGCTGCTGCCCAGCACGCCCAATCCCAGCGACCAGAAGAACAGGCGGCGGAAGAAGGCCACGTGCTGGGGCGCGTCATGGAACAGGCGCTTGCGGCCCGCATAGAAGCCCAGGAGGAAGCGGCCCAGCAGCGCCAGCGAGTTGACGCACATGATGAGCAGGAACTCGCGCCGGTAGAACGACAGGCCGCCCTTCACCACGGCCCACCAGTTCCCGTTCTGGAACACCGACAGGGTGTCCGCCTTCAGGGCCGCGGAGCGCTCCGTCTCCAGCTTCGCCAGCGCGGCGGCGGCCTCCGGCGTGGCGGCCATCAACTGCGGCAGCTTGAAGATGACCGCGCTCACGATGGGCCACGCGAAGAGCAGCACCGCGGCGACCTTGAGAATCGTCCGGTCCTCCCGGCGCCGGAACAACAGCAGCCAGAAGCCCAGCAGCGCGTAGTTGCTGAGGATATCTCCGTACCAGATGAGCGTCAGGTGCGTGAGCCCCAGCAGGAGCATCACCCCGAGCCGGCGCACGTAGAGGCGCGTGACGGGCGAGCCCCGCGCCTCCGCTCGGCCCATCTGCACCGCGAAGCCCAGTCCGAAGAGGAACGAGAAGATGGTGATGAACCGCCCGCTCACCAGCGTCGTCACGACGGGCAGGAGCACCTTGTCGAGCATCGTCCCATTTGCGAACAGGGACTCGAGTTGCTCCCGGGGCATGAAGGCCCGGCCGCTGAACCACATAAACGTATTGGAGATGAACACGCCGCACAGCGCGAAGCCGCGCAGCGTGTCGAGCAACACCAGGCGCTCGCCCGAATCGACCGGGCGGGCCTCGGCGGTGGTCACCGCGGAAGGAGCAGAGGTCATGTGTTCGGAAAGAACGCCTGAACCTGAGCTTTATTGCCGGTATTCCACGGCAGCGGTGAATTGCGCGCGCTTCGAGTGGGTCGGGTGGGTCTACACGCCGATGCGTGGGCAGATGTCCTTCACGATGCACTCGTCGCACTTCGGCTTCTTGGCGGTGCAGGTGTAGCGGCCATGCAGGACGGTGGCGGGGCCGAAGAAGGTCCACGCGTCCTGGGGCACCAGCTTCATCAGGTCCTCTTCAATCGCCTCCGGCTTTTCGTGCTTCGTCAGGCCCAGGCGCTGGCTGACGCGGGCGACGTGCGTGTCGACGATGATGCCGGACGCCAGGTTGAAGGCGGTGTTGAGGACCACGTTGGCCGTCTTGCGCGCCACGCCGGGGAGCGTCACCAGCTCCGCGACAGTGCGGGGGACCTCTCCGCCGAAGTCCGCGAGCAGCGCGCGGCTCATGGCCTGGACGGACTTGGTCTTCTGCTTGAAGAACCCGGTGGGCTTGAGGTCTTCCTCCAGCTCCGCGGTGTCGGCGTCCGCGAAGGCCCGGGGGCCCGGGTATTTGGGGAACACGGTGGCGGTGACGCGGTTGACGCGCTCGTCGGTGCACTGCGCGGCGAGGATGGTGGCGACGAGCAGCTCGAACGGCGTGGACCAGTTGAGCTCGTAGCGTGCGTCGGGGTGCTTCTCACGCAGGCGCTCGAGGAGGAGGGCGGCTTTCTCAGCGGGTTTCATGGGGTGTGGAGGACATCCTACCCGGGATGTCTGACAGGCACGGGCTCGGAAGTGGCGGCGCGGTGGTGGGTGCATGCCCAGATTGAGGGAGGGCAAGCAGTTACGGGGGGAGGGCCATGGCCGCTCCTCATCTCCAGTCCTTCGGGCACGTTCCGAGGTGTGCAGGGCCCTCCCGTGAGTGTGCACCTCACGGGGCGCGCACGTCCGGTTGTGATGGACCCTCCCATCGGATCGCTCGCGGGTCACCTTGCCGGATCGAACTGTCGATCAGAACCGAAGCTCGCGTGCTCGGGAGCGTCAAGGGTCGGCTGCGCCGAACCCTGAACCGTTCTGCGCCCTTGACCCTTCCTCCGCATGGACACCGATCAATCGGCCGCAAGCGGCCAATCCTATGCGATCAAGACTCGGGATCCGTTTGGCCGACCCGCTTGCGGTCCATGCCCCCGGTCCTTGACAGTGAAGAAGGCAGGCGAGTACGGGCGTCCCCGGACGCGCTTCGTCACCAACAGCGGCGTGCAGCCGTGGACGATTGAAGAATTGGCGCGCCAACTGCCCGAAGAGGAGTACCGCCGTGTCAGCTGGCGCGAGGGCAGCCGTGGCCTTCAGTCCTCCACCTTCGCCGCGATACGAATCCAGCCTGCGGAAGGCCACGTCGTGCGTAAAGCGCCTGGGGCTCCGGAATGGCTGCTGTGCGAGTGGCCAGCGGGCGAAGCCTCACCGACGAAGTATTACCTTTCGTCGTTGCCCTCCGACACGCCGCTCAAGCGACTGGTGACGCTGGCGCAGCTGCGCTGGCGCGTGGAGATCGACTACCAGGAGATGAAGGGGGAGGTGGGGCTGGACCACTTCGAAGGCCGCACCTGGAGAGGCTTCCACCACCACGCCACGCTTTGCATGGTGGCCCACGGCTTTCGCGCGCTCCGTCGAGCGCTTTTTCCCCCGGAGCAGGACGCGGTGGACGCTGCCCAGGTGCGCCGTCGACTTCAGCACCTGCTGCTGCGCCGCATCGGCCACTGTCCGCTCTGCCTACGCCACGTCGGCGCACGCGCTCCACCTCGCGGTCCCTCTCGCATCTGATCAAGTAGTACTAAGTCGCTCTTCGCTAGCGCCTTGCCGTGATCATGATTTCCAGTGGATGTGAATTTATGTGTGGAATTGATTGAATTGACTTCTGGACAAACCTGATAGTAGACGGTTCATCGTGAAGAGGGGGTTCACTTGATGAGGCGACTCGTTGTTCTTGCAGCTGTGATGCAGATCATCGCATGCAGTTCCGACGTTGCAGACGCTCCCGCAGTAGTTGCTCTCGAGTCTACAAATTCTCGGGCTGCGCTTGGAGCCAGTCGTTTTGCGAATGTGGAGGCCTTCGGTGGGACACTCAGCTTCTCAAGTGACTCCTCTGAGAAAACATTTACTGGAGGGGGTGGAACAACGGTTCGTTTGTCGTGCAGTCATGTGGTCTCTGGTTCTGTCTATCTTGAGCAAGATTCTGAGTCTATCTATTACTGGGAAGGGAGTTTCCGGGGGACCGCTAGTCTCTCTTGTGTCCGGACTGAGACTATTGTTTTTCCGGACGGAAAGAGGCTGACGTTTAAGGACACGTGGACGGGAGGCTCTCACCACTTCGATACGAATGCGCGCGTATTTCTTGACCCGTTCGTTCCACCTGAAATGATCGATGATGCAACCCAGTTCGCATTCATCTACGGAGATGACCTCAATTCATCGACCTTCATCCCCGTTACAAAGAGGCACGAGGAATTCCCCGCAGCTCCCGGTGGAACTCGCGAGGAAGTCGAGGAAGAGTATCTGATCCGTTGGCGGGGCATCCCTAGTTTCAATTTTTGGCAACTGCCGGATTCTGGTTTTGCTCTGCGAGGTGAGGGGGGCGACGGGTCGTGTCCCTATAAGTGTGTAGTCGGCGAGCAGGGATGAGCGTGAAAGAGGGAAGCTCCTCGGTGAAACCAACCGAGACGGTCTCCCCCTGGCAGGGGAGCCGAGGAGTTCCCGCCGTGGACGATACCGAGTTTGCCGCGCCCTCGCACGAGGAGGTGCGCACCGACGTGCGCGCACTCTTCCTGGGAGCCATCCGCATGACGTTGGAGATGCTGCTGGAGGAGGAGATTCGGGGCCTGGTGGGGGCCGGGCGCTGGCAGCAGGTGGCTGGGCGCAAGGACCAGCGCAATGGCAGCTACCTGCGAGGCCTCTTGACGTCCATGGGGCACCTGGAGGTGGCCGTGCCTCGGACGAGGGCCAGCGGCTCGGCGGAGGCCGTGCTGGGCCGTTACAAGCGGCGCAGCGAAGAGCTCGACGAGGCGATTACCAGCGCGTACGTGCAGGGCGTCTCCACGAGGAAGATGGGCCGGGTGACCAGGGCGCTCATGGGCGAGGAGGTTTCGCGCTCGACGGTGAGCCGGGTGACGAAGTCCCTGGAACAGAAAGTGGAGGGCCTGCGCACCCAACCCCTCACCCAGGCCTTCCCCTACCTCTACCTGGATGCCACCTTCCTGGACGCGAGGTGGGCGCGCACGGTGCAGAACGTCTCGGCCCTGGTGGCCTACGGCGTGGGAGAGGATGGGCACCGGCATCTGCTGGCCGTGACTCTGGGTGGCAGCGAGTCGATGGACTCGTGGCTGGAACTGCTTCGCCAGTTGCTCGAGCGAGGCCTGAGGGGTGTGCGGCTTGTCATCGCCGACGGACACGCGGGGCTGGCCGCCGCGGCCCGGCAGTCGCTGCCCGAGGCCCGACTCCAGCGTTGCACGGTGCACCTCACCCGGAACGTCCTCGCCAAGGCCCCCTGGCGACTGCGAGGCCGCCTCGGCAAGGAGACCTCAGCCGTCTTCGAGGCACCGACTCTCCAGGACGCCAGGAAGCGTCTGGAGGCGCTCCAGGCCGGCCTGGGCCGCCAGGTCCCCGAGGCCATGGAGTGCTTGCGCGAGGGCTTTGCCCCGGCCACCTGCTTCTTCTCTTTCCCCAAGGCCCACTGGAAGCGGCTTCGCAGCACCAACGGCCTGGAGCGACTCCATGGCGAAGTCAAGCGCCGCATCCGCTCCGTGGGCGCCTTCCCGGACCGCGCCAGCGCACTGCGCCTCATCACCGCCGTCGCCCTCGAAGTCTCTGGCATCTGGGATGACCGCCGCTACCTCGACATGGCCCTGCTGACTTCAAACCCAGACACCGCTGAATGAATCCGCCAAGGAGCCTTCCTCCCCCGTTCCCCCTCCGAACCAACTACACACGATTCGGGACTTGACCCGCGCGACGAGCAGCTCCCTACCTGTGGCGAGGGTGATGAACGCGTTACTTGGCGCTTCAAGTTCGACCTCGTCCCCCTGCAGGTTGGGGAGGTAAAGCTCATTCTTGAGCCACCGCCTGATTATGGGACTTGGCGTCCCATGGCGAGCATCGCTGGACTCACTCCCGATGTTTCTGGCATCCCACCGTTAGACAGCAGCATCACTACATTCACTGCACCTGGGAGTCGCCCTATGTTGAGCGCGCCGCCGCTCGTGCAACCGGGAGCAAGCGCCATCTTCAAGGCCCACTTGGTGGGGGCACCTAGCAAGAAGGCCAAGACCATCAGTTTTCGTCTGACGTCATCGAGAGTACCTGGCATCGCAGGCAACTCGCCACTGCCTGGGCAGGCGAACAGTGACTTCGACCTTGTCATGAACCAAGCTCCTGGAACGGTCCTGGCTCTCTCTCAGATGGGCGACCTCCAAATTGGAACGACTCCGGATGGCCAGCACCAGACGGCCACAGTCGAAGTGCTCGCTCGTGACTGGGGTGCCTATGGCAAGATCGAGGCAGGAGCGATAATGGAAGACGGAACCGCTGTTGTTGCCGTCCTTTCTGCTGCAGATGAAACGGAGCTGCGCATTCCTCAGCGTGCTCCCAATTCGAACATCGCAATATCTTGGAGGAACAGAACAGGCACCGGCGGGCAAGGTGATTCCGATGACAATGAATCTGTGCCTGCTGGTGATGGAAACAATGGCGATGGTTTGACACTCTATGAGGAGTATCGAGGTTTCTGGGAGCAGGGGAAGCACGTGGAAGGAAACCCAAGCAAGAAGGATTTCTTTGTTCATGTCGACCCAACAAGCATGGGTGTTTCCCCGGCTAGCGCTGTTGCCAAGAAGGGCGTCGCCCTGTTCGAAGCTGCATCTGGCCTGACCGTCCATCATTTGGATCGTGGCGAGTTCGAGCCACCCCAGAGCGGAACTGATTTCTCTCTCAATCGCCGGGTTGTTAATTTCAACCACGACAATGTGAATCACAGGGTTGATCAGCATCTGGTTGTTCTGACTGCAGTGAGGACGCCGGATGGCAACTCTCACGCAAGGCGTTCGAATACGAACGCCCTGGGAACACCCAAGGTTTTCTCCAGGATCGAGATTGCCGAGCAGGCGCTCAAGCAGCTCAGTCAGCAACAGTTGATTCGTGATGTTGCTCACGAGCTTGGGCATTCTCTCAATGTCTACCATCATGGAGAGGGGGGCGAAGTCATCCGGTATTTGGTCTTCAAGTCCGATGGCAGCCTCGTGGAGGCGGATGACAACGCCGGGACAAGGAATCCTGTTGTTATCCGACAACTCATAGATGAGACCACCAAAGCCGTCCTTCACGACAACGCCAATAGGGTTCCTGGTCCGCAGAGAAGCACGCCTGTCAAGGCGTCGCTCCCTCCCGGAAAGCAACATAGCGGTGACGAGAGCTGTATTCTTCGATACAATGATGCGAATGTCGTCGTGCGGCCTGGTCAACTAGATGTCCGATACTGGATTTCTCCAAGCGAAACCCCGGGTGGGGTGCTTTGCACGGACGGCCTTGGAAAGACATTCAATAAAACTGGAATTCCTGCTCAGCCGTCGCGCCACGGGAATGCAAGTGCAGGGCGCGGTAGCTGCGTTCATCAAATTCTCGTCAACGATGCGGTCCCTGCTCAACCCCGGTGATGGTCATGACGAAAAAATATCGCATGCTTTCAGTGTGGTGCTCTGCCCTGGCGCTTGTGCTGCCAGGAGCAGTCTTCGCACAGTCGCCTGGGGCGGAGGGACCCGATGTCGATCTGGGGCTTGTCGCAGGAGGTGAAGGAGGAACGTATCGGGGTTGGCCCATCGTCACCGAGATTTCTGTTGCCCACCCGAAAGCGGCACTCGCGGCAGCGAAGGGCGAAACGGTCCAGCCCATATCCGTTTCTGTCCCCAGCGGGAGATGGACGGCTCTCGTAAAGCTCGTTGTTCGGAACTCACAGGGCGAGATCCAACAATGGCCTTATCGATTGCTCACAACCGTAGGCCCGTCCCTCACTTTGGATACGGAGCAGCGGGGGGAGTTGACCGTCGTGCTATCGCCCGAGGCCACTGCCACGCCGGCGGCCGGGCGCTACACGATGCAGGTCTTTTTGGACAGTCGAAATGGCACGAATGACGCGAGCTGGAAGGGGGTGGCGAGTTCGCAACTCGAGTTCGAACTCAAGGAGGCGCCGACGACTCCGAGTGATACTCAGACGTGTCAGAAGGGGTATGTCTTTTCGGAGTACCACAAGTCCCTTGGCCAGCTTACGACGGCAGCCAGCATGCTGGACACTGCCCTCACTCAGGCGCCTGACGAACTCCTGTGTCTTGTTTCCCGAGCCGAACTTGCCGACCAACTGGGCGACAACTACGGCGCTATTGACCATTACCACCGCGCCATTGAGGCCAAGGCGCGGCTGCCACAGGACGCGGACGGAGAGAGCGGCTCCGGTTCATTGCTCCATCGATGCCTGGGGATCGTGCAGAAGCTCCCACCATCCGAACGGCACCCTCTCAATATCTTCTGTAGTTATGTCACTTGCGAGGAGCGCATGGATGCTGGCACTTGCCCATCATCCAGCAAGCCTGCTTCTACCATTCCAGGGCGTGGCTCTCGAACAAAGCCTCGTAGTGACAAGAAGGGACAATGACCAGTTTTCATCCGCGTCCGTCTATTTTTAGAACAAAATTAGACTGCGCGGACGGCTGGCAGGGCCCCATGACAACCCCAAACGTGAGCTGACCTTCTGCCGGGATGCGCTGGGCCTGAACCTCGTGGCGGACGTCGCCAATGGCCCCATCCGCTGGCACACGCTAGTTTCCCTGGACATCGTGCGGGCCCCACGGCGCCACCGTGGGGTGTCCGAGACTGCGCAGTCCGCGACCCCGGTCCGTTACACACTGCGCGGCGAGGATGGTGGCGACGAGCAGCTCGAACGGCGTGGACCAGTTGAGCTCGTAGCGTGCGTCGGGGTGCTTCTCACGCAGGCGCTCGAGGAGGAGGACGGCTTTCTCAGCGGGTTTCATGGGGTGTGGAGGGCATCCTACCCGGGATGTCTGACAGGCACGGGCTCGGAAGCAGGGGAGAGGGATGGCGATGATGACCGCTCCCCATCTCCAGTCCTCGAGCACGTTCCCAGGCGTGCCGGACCCTATCGTGAGCGCGCACTCCATGGGTAAGGCGGTCGAGCTACATTGCGGCCCCATGAGCGAAACGGTCGCGAGTGAATCGCCCCTCCAGGCCTCCCAGCGCGGAGGCGGTTTCATCACCGGTGCGGCCATCATGCAGGCACTGGTGGTTCCCTACCTGCTGCTCGCGGGACTCATGGCCGCCGAGATGTCCGCGCTGCTGTCCACGGCGCTGCTGGCCCACGGAGTCGTGGTCGCCGTCGCGGCTGGGTTCCTGTTCCGCCGCAGACTCTGGGCCTGGCGCCTGTCGGCGGCCCTCGCGACCCTGGCCTTCCTCGTGGGTGCGGGCGCGACGTTGATGCCGCCAGCCTGGGTCGGGGGAATCCATGCAGCGGGCGCGGCCGCGATCCTGGGCCTCCTGCTCGCGGGCCGCCCCGCCGTCGTCGGCGCACGTCCACCGGGCGCCACGGAGGGCCTCTCCAGGACAGGCGGGTGAGCTGCCTCGGCGGCGCGCCGCCCTCGTCCCGGCCCGCGCCTGACCTGGTCCCATCGAGCACCAGGTCGCATGCGCCCGAGGCGAGGTCGACTTCCAGCGCTACCTCGCCGCGGCGCTCGAGGAGCGCAAGACCTCTCCCCGGGAGATGCGCCTTTGACGCGTCATCCGCTCCCGTTTGACATGTCAATGAGGGGCGAGCGGGCCTTGGGCGCACCTGTCGTGCCTGCACGGGGCCCCATCGCGCTTGGGCATGATGCTTGCTGTGTCGCCTCTGGCCCCACTTTCATGGGCCCTGCCGGAGATGACCCAAGCATGCGCGGATTCGTGACGTTTTTCTCATTGGGGAGCTGTCTGCTGATGACTGGTGCTGGTGCGCAGACGCCGCCCGCTCAAGCCGCCTCGTCGCAGGTGCCCGCGAACGCGTGCTACCTGTGGAAGGGGCGTGGCGGTGCTCCCACGGCGGGCTACATGGTGACGCATGCGAGCTGCCGCCCATGGAATCGCAATTACGGGTGGAGCTTCATCAAGACGAACAATGACGTGGGCTACTATCGCGGAACCTTCGAGGCCGCCGCGGCCACTCCATCCACCTGGGCGGTCTACGCTGACTTCGGCTCCGCGGTGGTCACGTCGCAAGCGGACTACACCTCCTTCATCGCCAATACCAAGCTGTCTGGCTCCTGTAGCGAGTGCCTGCACTGACAGCGAGCTGCCAGGGTTGGGAGCGCCTCACACGTACGTGCGGCGCTCCTCTGTGTCCGCACGTCGCGCACTCCGGCGCGAAATCCTTCTCATACGCGCTCTCTCCCATGTATCGAACGAGGACCGCGAATGCGTCAGGAGGATGAGGCGGAGGGTGGCTGACGACTCAGCGGCGTCCGCCCGCGCGGGAGCCAAGGATCTGGACGGTGCACGTTCCTGACAGCACGAGACCTCGGCGCTCCGGCCATTTTCAAGGCAGCGCTACGAGGAATGGGGGGATGTGCATGTTGCGTCGAATGGCGGGAGTGATGGCCTTGCTGCTGGTGGGTTGTGGCACGGAGCTCGAGGTCATGGAAGGTGTGCCCATGGAGGACACACCCCTGCAGTCACAGAGGGAAGGCCTCATCGTTGGCGGCAATGACCTCATCCCCGTGGCGGCGGATGGCTCGAACATCCCGGCGAGGTACCGCCCGCTGCTGGATGCCTTCGGCCTGCTGAAGATCGGCACTGCGGGCTTCTGTACCGCGACCCACCTGGGCAACGGCGTGGTGATGACCGCGGGCCACTGTTTCGCGGCGGGCTCCGGCGGACAGTCGAACCTCGCGTGTCCCGCGGACACGACCGTCTCCTGGGGAAAGCGCGCGGGGACCGGCCCCTATCTGGTCTCGAGTTGTACCCGCATCCTGGCGATGCAGAACTCGGGCGCCTGGGATTACGCCTTCTTCGAGGTGAGCCCGCCGCCCCCCGCGGCGGTGGGATTCCAGTCCAACGCGGGCGGTATCAACAATCCGGTGGGCTCCTCTGGGACGATCTTCAGTCACCCCCAGGGCAGGGACCTCGAGTGGTCGCAGACTTGCTACATCCCCCCTCTCGCCGCCGGTTTCCTCCACTCCTGCGACACGGAGTCTGGAAGCAGCGGTGCCGCGGTGATCGAAGACGACTCGCTGCAGGTCGTCGGCGTGAACCACTCGAACAATGGCATCCACAACCAGGGCATCTTTCTGGATCACACCTCGCTCGGGTGGCTCTGGCGGGCGCACCGGCCCACGGGGGAGCTGAAGGCGTGGGGCGGCAAGTGCCTGGACGCGCAGGGGGGCGGCACCGCGAACCGCACTCCGTTCCAGCTCCACTCGTGCAACGGCTCCTCGGCGCAGACGTTCCGGCGGGAAGCCCTGGCCTTTGTCGGTAACGCGGGCAAGTGTCTGGACGCGCCCTTTGCGACAGCCGGTACCACGACCTGGCTCTTCGACTGCTGGGCGACTGGAAATCAGCAGTGGCGGATGGAGAACGTGGAGCTTCGCCACATCTCCGGCAAGTGCGTTGACGTCCCCTATGCGTATGACGGCTCGGGGACCTGGCTCTTCGACTGCTGGGGGGGCCCCAACCAGAAGTGGACGGTGACGGATTCGGGCCTCATCCGCGCGCCGGACGGCCGGTGTCTGGATGTGCCGTGGAGCACCGCGAATGGCACGCCGGTGTGGGCCTATGCCTGCCATGGCGGCGCGAACCAGCGGTGGACGTTCAACCAGGGCGGGGAGATTCGCGGCCTCGGCGGGAAGTGTCTGGACCTCGCCGATGGGAATACGACCAACCGCACCCCCTTCCGGCTCTGGGACTGCAATGGCTCATCCGCGCAGAAGTTCCATCTGCGAGGGGAGATTCGGGGGCCGGGCGGGCTGTGCCTCGACAACCCCTGGAGCACGTCCGACGGGACGCTGCCGTTCTTGTGGGAATGCCACGGAGGTGACAACCAGAAGTGGGAGCACCGCTGGTAGCGCGCCGCCCCGCTACTGACCTACGACCAGGCCGCGTCGCCGCCCACCGAGGACAGCGACGCGACCTTTTCGACTCAGGTCAGCGCGTCGCCGTGAAGCGACGCACCACGCGGCACTCCGGGTCGCCCGCCACCGTGTTCACATGGTTGGCATTGAACGTCCCGGAGAAAGAGGCCGGCGCGTCGACACTCTCGGGGCCCTCCGCGAACTGGCCTTCGATGAGGTAGAGCAACTCGGTGGGAGGTCCCTCGCGGCGCTGGAGCTGCACAATGGCCCTCAGCACGATGTGTTTGGTGGTGCTCCCGTAATGCGAGCCCGTGAGCTGGAGCTCTCCCAGCGTCGCGGTGATGTCCACCTCGCTGCCCTTCTGGACCACGACGACCCGCTCGCCCTCCGGCAGCGACACCCCCAGCAGGCCGCAGTCGGCGCTCAACGGCGTGGGGTCCTGGAAGCGGAACACATAGTCGCCGCTGATGGCGCAGCCTGATTCACAGCGTTCGGGCCCGATGTCGTCGTCGTCCTTGTCGTCGCCACTGCCGCACCCCGGATTGCCCATGCCACTGCCCATGGTCAGCATCACCGTCATCAGCAACAACGGGACGCGCAGGTACGTCACGGCGGTTGGACTCTTCTTTTCTCGAGACACTGCGTCACTCATGTCGGCTTCCCCGCCACTGCTTTCCGGCCCAAAGACGATGTTTCTACTGCGTTTCGGGGCGCTGGAACAAATCCGCGATAGCCCCGTCAGCCCCGGTGACTCCACGCTGTTGAGCCTTCAATCCTTCTGGGGGCTCCGAGGTGGGGTGGAAGCCCCCTGGGACTCGGGTGCGCCACGGGTCCTCCCGCATTCAACCAGCACCTTCGCTCGCGGTCCGAACGACCAGCTTCCCGTCATGCCTCCGTAATGCCTCTTGAAAAAACACCCCGCTCACGGGGCTCTTTCAGAGGAAATCCCATGTCTCGACGTGGAAGTCGCAGCCCCTGGCTGTTGTTGACGGCTGCCCTGGTGGCGGGTCCCTCCCTCGCGGGGGAGGTGACGAACGTGGTCGCCTCGGACCGCATTCCGCTCCCCGCGGAACGGGAGAGCAAGTATCGCAATCGTATCGCTCAGGAGCTTGGCGGCGGGGGCTGGCAGGTCTTCCTCGGCGACCTGCACAGCCACCCCCGAGGCCATTCGGAGAACGAGGACACGGAGCTCGACTTCACGCCCCAGATTCTGCGGAGCGAGGTACTCCAGTCCGCGTTCCGCCATGGCTATGACTTCTTCGGTACCAGCAACCACACCTCGTCCTGGGACGACGGCTATGACGGTGATGACCCCATCTCCCAGCTGAGCCCGGAGCTGGATGCGAACGGTCAGCCCGAGCTGCTCATCCTCACGGGCGTGGAGAGCCACGTCGGTCCCGACGACGGCACCGGCCCCTCCCATGACCACCACTTCAACAGCTTCAACCGGCACGTCCACGTCCACTCGGACGATGTCTGGGACATGCATCACGAAATCCTCAACAACTACTCGACCAATCCGCTGCTCAGCACCCACGTCCAGTTGAACCACCCCAGCGACAACGTCTGGTTCACGCTGCCCACCGAGCCGGACCGCCGCCGCAACGTTCGTGACGCCATCGAACTCACCGAGTTCAACGGGCTCCCCAGGTACTTCGAGCTGCTGCGTCGAGGCTTCCGCGTCGCCCCGGTCTCCAACTCGGACGCGCACGCCACCACCCGCGAGCTGCTGGCGCATGAGTACCTGGACCGGAATCCCGACGGCTCCTTCGTCAGGCCCTTCATCGACGAGCCCGGCGTGCCCCGGGAGAAGCTCTACGGCGATGACTTCGCCCAGGGGCGCGGCGGTGTCGTGCTGCCACCCGGCACGCCGTTCAACTACAACAACTTCCTGACCGCGCTGCGCAACCGCTCGGTGTTTCGCACCGGGCTCGCGCCTGCCTCCGGCTTCTTCATGGTCAACGGGCGCCCCATGGGCTCCGAGTTCGAGCGCGCCGCCAACGAGCGGAGGCTGGACTTCACCGTGTGGGGCACGACCAAGGACGGCACCGGGTATGGTGGCAACGAGTGGACGAAGCTCCAGGTCTGGAACCCCTTCCAGCCCGGCGCGCCCCTCAAGGAAATCACCTACTCCGACCCGAACCTCATCAACGTGCGCGAGGCGTTCTCGCTGACGCCCTACGAGTCCATCTACGTCGTCACGCTCACCCAGAACTGGGGCAACTCCGAAGTCGTCATGGCCCCCATCTGGGTCACCAATCCCGTCAGCAAGCCGACCGTCTCCTTCGAGCACCCGGTGATCAACCGGCAGCTCGTGCCCATGCTGTTCATCAACGGCGGTGGTAACAGCCTCATCCTCCAGCGCGCGACCAACCCCTTGTCGCCTGACTGGAAGACCGTCGGGACCATCACCAACAACTATTACTACCCCATCGACTCCGCCACGTTGCCGACGACCACGCTCTGGAGGGTGGTGGACCCCCACCAGCAGACCATCGTCTCCAACGCGACGACGCTGACCATCGCCAATGGCATCGAGGCCGAACTGCCCTGGGTCGGCACCACGACGCACGATGGCGTGAATGTCACCGTCCACTGGTCCCATCCGCAGGGTGTGGCGGTCGACTACTTCGCTTCGCGAGACAACGGTGCGACGTGGACTAAGGTGGGCGAGGACGTCGTGGCGAACACGAACAGGTACTGGAACTTCTACACGGGCGGCTGGGGCAACTCGAACGTGCTGCTCAAGGTGGTGGACAAGAACGACTCGGGCCGCTTCGGCATCGCGGGGCCTTTCTTCGTCGACGCCACCGTCGAGCACAAGATTCCCGCGACGTCCAGCAACGCCACCATCAACGCCATCGCGGCCTACACGGTGACGGATGACAACACGGGCTCCTGCTGGTGGACGAGCAACGGGAACGAGCAGTCGGTGTACATCGACCTGGGACAGGTGCACCTGGTCAAGCGGATGGAGGTCCTCTTCGGCAGCGCGAATCCGCCGAGCTGGTACATGGGCCTCAGCCTCAACGGGATCAGTTGGGTGATTCAGGACGGCGGCTCCCTGTCGTATGCGTCCGGTCAGACGCTCATCAGGGATTACAGCCAGCGCTCGGGCGGAGGGTTGAACACGCGCTACGTGCGGTTCTACGCGTCGGGCACCTTCCCCGGCATCACCCAGTTCTCCCAGATTTGTGACGTCCGCCTCTACCGGTAGGCACGACGCCCCAATCCTCGGGGCTGTGTGACGGGCCACTTCATGACGCGAGGACGGAGCGAAAGCCTCGGCTCCCGCTCCGTCCTCACGGACTCACACCCGCGCGCCCGGCGTCACAGCTCCGTGCTGGCGTGCAGCGCCGTCACTCCCGGCTCCACGGGCTGCCGCCAGGTGGCGCGGTAGGTGCCCCCCGCGAAGTCCCACGTCACGCTCCAGGTCTGGACGGGGAAGGGCCCCTGGTGGGGCGTGGCGCCGCTCCAGAACGAGCGTGTGCCCGACGCGTAGGACAAGCCCAGGTCCGTCGACTCCCCGAAGCCGGGCCCCGTCATCAGCCCACAGCCCTTCGCGTCGCACCGCAGGCTGCCAGACGGGTAGGGGCGGCTGACGTTCGTCGCTTCCTTCAACCACTCCGTTCCAGTCCACCGCCACCAACTCAGGTCCGTGTGCATCCGGATCCCGCTCGGGGACACGGCCAGCAAGCCCTGGCCGTCCCCTGACGACGCCACGGTGTTCTCGTTGGACCAGGCGACACCGTTGTGCACCATGTAGCGGAACTCATGGCTGAGGGGCGCCATCACCATCACCGCGCTGTCCGTGGCCACGATGTCGTAGATGCCGGTCCGCAGCACCGGCTCCACCCTCGGCTGCCAGACGCCCGAGGTGTGCATGCGCAGGATGTTCAGCTCGCGGTCCTCCCGCTTCGTCGACAACGCGAAGGAGGCTCCCGAGGGAACCAACTGGGTGTTTCTCCAACGCAGTATCGTCGACGTGCGCTCGGCGGCGAGCTGAGGCGTGCTCCACGTCGTCCCGTCCACGCTCTGCGCCGAGCGAATCTCCCACTCGCCCCACGCCGCCATGAAGCCACTGGCTCCGTGGACCAGGACCAGGTCGGGGTCCGTACCCGTCACGCTGTCCAGCTTGACCGGCGTCCCCATCCCCCCCGCGGCGTAGGACACCGCCCAGATGTCCACCTTGCCCGCCGTGGTGGCCGGCTGGAGGTATGCGACGACCACCCTGTCGCCATCCACGGCCACCCGGACGTTGGAGCCCACGGGCCCCAGACGCACGGGCTGGTGCCACACCTCCCCGTCGTATTCCGCGAGAAAGAGGCTCCACACGCCCCCATCGAACTGCTCCCACGCGGCGGCTCCTTGCCCGTCCGGCGCGAAGTGGACCACCGCCTCCCGCACGCCACCGACGAGCGGCGGCGTCACCATCTGCCTCGCCGCGCCCCACTGGCCACCACCCTGATAGCCACGCACGGAGAGCTGCCCCGGCGCCACATAGGACACACTCACCTGGTCCCCCACCCGATGCGGCACCACGGGAGTGCTCTCCGCGCCACGAAGCTGGACGCTCGGCTGCCACCCCTGCGACGTGAGCGCGGTCCCCCAGACTTCATGCAGGGACGACGTCGGGCCGTTCTTCTTCATCAGGACCAGCAGCTCATTGCCCACCGCACGCGTCTCGAGCACCGCGTGCATCCCTGTCGCGACAACGCTCCTCGTCACCGACGTCCACGAGCCCCCCACTTGCGTGATGGAGTGCAGCCCCGAGGAGCTGCCCGACAACAACCCGACGTAGTTGCCCTGGTACGAAACCACCGCCACGGGGAGGAGCAGAGGCCCGCTGTCCGGCAGCCGCACGAGGGACTGCCACTCACCATTGACGCGAACCGACGCGGTGAGTTCATCCGAGCGGATGAAGAGCGCCGTGACGGTGCTGCCATCCGAGGCGATGCGCAGGTTGCGCGCCTGACTGGAGGTGATGAACTCGGCGGGCCCCCACGCCCGGGTGGTCCGATTGAAGAGCGAGAACCACGTCCCCTCCGAGGTGGTCCACGCCCGGCCAAAGCTGTCTCCCACGAAGGTGTACTGCTCCTCCACGGACGAGGAGACGACGCTGGAGTGCACCCACTGCACACCATCGAAAATCGTCGTGACGTCCTCGAAAGAGTCCGGCCCGGATATCAGCATCACGGCCCCCGCGTTTGAGACGAGGGTGGGGGACGTCCCCAGGTTCTTCCGGGTCACCTCCAACCATTGCGCCCCTGAGCTCACACGGAAGGACTTCGCTACGGAGTCATAGGCATAGAGGTTGTCGCCGAACCCGAAGAGGTGGCCACGGATGCCCGGCGTCACCGGGGTGAAGGCCGTTCCATCGAAGAGCGCCACCGCATCGTCGTTGGGCGATGGGGTCGACCACCCCACGATGAACCGCTGGTCCCACGCGGCCGCCTGCGGCGACTCCTTCATCGAGCGCCCCTCGCCCACCAGGATGGACGCTCCGAAGCCAGAGCCTCGGTTGAGCGAAGCGCGGACCTGGACGCCCGTGCCCGTGTTCTCGTTCCACACGGCCAGCGTCCCCAGCGGCCCGGTGGCGAACACGGCCGGGCCCGGCTGGCCAGGACTGCCCGCGCTCACCCTCACCCCCGGAGCCACCGTGCGGAAGGTGTACGTGAAGGGCGCAGCGAGGCTCGCCCCCTGAGGCGTGCGTACGTCCCGCACGGTCATCGTGTAGTTCGTCGCCGGCGCGAAGGGCGACAACTGACGGTACGCCACCGTGTTCGTCGATGACTCGTAGTTCGCCACCCCCGTGACACCCGCGACGCTGACCGTCTCCGGGGTGATGGAGTCCCGGTCCAGCGGCCGGTCGAAGCGCACGCGCAGCGGGCCACTCAGCGGCACGAAGCGCGTGTCCGGAGCAGGCGTCGCGTCGAGGACCTGTGGAGGGGAGGGGGGCAGCTCCGTGACGAAGCCGAAACCCTCGAACGGCACCAGCCGGTTACCGACGATATCCTCCACGAAGCGGGCGTGTCCCCGGTAGCGCGTCTGGTACTTCAAGGGCTGGGCAGGAGTGAAGACCCCCTGGAGCCGCGCGTCGTCGTAGCGCAGGGCGCCCGGGACGAGGCCGACCACCTGGGTGCCATCCGCGTTCAGCTCCTCCAGGTAGAGACGGTCCGGCGTGATGCTCGCGGGCCGGAGCGGCTCGCTGAACGTGACGATGATGGGGGCGTTGCGCACGGCGACTCCCACCGAGGTCGCCTCCGGCAGGGTTGCCTGCACGCGAGGCGAGGTGGTGTCTCTCGACGACGCCACCACGAACGTGAGCGTGTACGGCTGAACGAGGGGATTGCCCGCCAGGTCCTTCGCCTTCGTGGAGAGCGTGCCCGTGACACGTGCGCCCGGCGCGGGCTGGGGGCTCACCCGGAAGTACAGCGACCGGCTCGCGGCTTCATAGGAGTACGTCCCGGAGAGTGGCGACGCGGGGTTCGGACCCAGCAACTGCTCGAACTGGAGCGACTCGGCCGTGAGGGTGCGCGGGTCCATGGCCTCGTTGAACGTGAGGACGTACACCGGCCAGGTCGACGGCACGTCCGTCACTCCCAGGAGGGGCTTCGTGGCCGTCACGCTCGGCGGCGACGAGTCCGACTCCAACCCCACCGTGAAGATGGAGTGATGGGGCACGCTCAGCGACTTGCCCGTCACCGAGCGCAGCAGCGAGGAGACCACCGCCGTCACCAACGCGTCGGCGGTGAACGGACGCGCCGGGGTGAAGGTCAGCGTGCGGGTGGTGGCGTCATGAGTCAGGGTGCCCTGGAGCGAGACCCCGTTCTCCGACACCGTGAGGACATTCTCGTTCACCGAGCTGACGTCGAGCGCTTCCGTGAAGCCCACGATGACCCGCGCGTTGCGAGGGACCGCCTCCGCGTCCAACGCGGGCAACACGTAGTCGATGAAGCCCAGGCTCTCCGAAGGCTGCGAGCCACCGTCTCCAGTCCCACCGTCGCCCGTGGGGCTGGAGCCACCATCGGAGCCTCCCGCGTCGGGATCGCCCGAGGCGTCCGGCGGGTCATTGTCGTTCGGCGTGTTGTCCTTGCAGGCAGGGGTGAACACCATGAGGCCCAGGACAACCAGGGCCCATCTCATCCAGGAGGGTTTCAATGTCATAGGGGGGATGTCGCGGGCCGAACGGCTCGTGCGGCGCTTTCCGTTCCCGCGACTCGGGTGACGACGACAGGACCAAGAAGCAGCAAGAGGGACCACGCGTCGACGGAGCCCCTGTACGGACAGGGGTCATGCGCGCCCGGATAGGCGAGGGCACCTGCAACCAGGTGACAGGCGCTCGCCACACCGCACCGATGTACCGCGACCCTCTGACGTTCCCCTTGGAGCGACCTCCAGATCTCGGCCAGTCGGCGACGCACGTGTCATCGCGGTCCTGAGCCTGACGCCCTGACGGGTTGGGGCGGCACCTCGCGGAAATGAATGCGGCCGCATTCCACGCTACCGCCGTTCGTGGCACTCGACTTCGGTGAACTCGTAGTGACTGGTCCTGACGCCCCAGTTTCTGCGGATGCCATTGCAATCACATCGCCGATCTCCCGCGAGGGTCGTCATGCCAGGCGGGCGTGTCCATCCCAGGAGTCTGGGAGATGCTGTCCGGCCCGTGCGGGGATGGCCAAGCGGGCTCCGGCGATATCTTGGCGACCGAGAATAGACGGCCTTTCCACCGAGGTGGCTCACGGTTCGGCGGCCCCCATCCGCGCCCCGCCTCGGCTCCTCCGCCTCAGCCAAGTGTGTCCTGGTGCGCGGCGCTCCGACGTCCCATGGAGCTGCCATGGCTTGACATGTGCTCCGTGTGCCAGTGTTTTTGCTTTCCGCCGCGTCTTCCTTCAGGAAGGAGGGGCCCACGCCGTTGGCCCATCCATCTCACCTGCTGTCTGGAGGAACGACCATGACACCCCTGTTACGAGCCATCTGGCGTCGTCTGCCCATTCTGATGTTCGCGCTGGGCTGCGGTGGAGCACTCCCCGAGCCAATAGAGGAGGGCGCCCCGGGTATGCAGGCGGAGTCCTTCCAGCCGGCGAATGTCTCCCTTTCAGGCGCGCTGCTCGATGACCACGGAGACACTCCGGCCACCGCGACGCACCTCCCTGCCTCCTCTGCCAGCTTCGGAGGCACGCTGGAGAGCTCCCTCGACCGGGATGTCTTCGCCTTCCAGTCGGGGGCCCGGCACTTCTACCGCTTCCACTGCACCTTCCCGGAGCCGCTCGTGGGCTGGGGTCTCGAGCTCATCGATTCCGCGGGCAGGCGTCTGGATTGGGTCCCTGTCTGGATTTCGTCCGGGCGCAGCCTCTACTTCAAGACCCACTCGGCGCAGACCACCTACCTGAGGATGTACGCCGTCCATGAGGAGCTGTCGGGCTCCTACAGCTGCGTGCTCGAGGACGTGGGGCAGGATGACCACGGTGACACCGTGGAAACGGCCACGCCTTGGCTCCCGAGCACCCAGGCCACGGGCGTCATGGAGCTGCGCACGGACATGGATGTGTTCACCGTGTCTTTGTCGCACGGGGCCTTCCATGGCGTCACCTGCACGTCCCAGAACCCGGCCGTGTCCTGCAAGGTGAAGGTCCTCTCTCCCACGGGTTCGTCCACGGGGGATCCCACGGGCACGGTCTCCTTCAATGCGACGCATGACGGAATCTACCGGGTGGAGGTGACGTCGGTCTTCGCGCAGGACCTCATCGTCCAGGCGGCCTATACGCTCCAGTTCGCGACCCTGGGCACGGACGACCACGGGGATGCGCGGGAGTACGCCACTCCGGTGACGCCGTCGTCCGTGCCTTTCACGGGGCAGCTCTCCGGTGGACTGGACCGGGATGTCTTCTCCTTCACCACCCAGGTGGGACACATCTACCTCTTCAGTTGCGAGGTCGTCCCTGGGTACAGCGTGGGGCCGCACCTGATGCTCACGAATGGCACGGGGCAGATGGTGGATGTCCACACGTACGTCGAGAACCAGCCGACACGTGTCTCGGTGGATGCGGCCGCTGTCGCCGAGTACTTCGTGGAGGTGGGCTTCGGGGCCTACGTGGGCCCCTATTCCTGTCGCCTGGAAGACCTGGGTTCAGACGACCACGGGGACACCCTCGTGGATGCGACCGAAGTGCTGCTTCCCTCCCTGCTCACGGGACACATGGAGACGCGCCTCGACGTGGATGTCTTCTCCTTCTCCGTGCGTGCCGGGCACCACTACTCCCTTCAGCAGATGGGAGGCACCGGCAACGCGGGCGCAGTGAGGCTGAAGAACGCGCAGGGGACGGTGCTCCATACCCTGTCCGGTGGCTTCACCTTCCTGTCGTCCGAGGAGGCGGTCTACTTCCTGGAGGTGGATGTCGCGCCGTTCGGGCGTGCGGGCACCTTCTCCATCTGGGCCCGTGACCTGGGACCCGATGACCACGGGGACACACCCGCGACAGCCACGCCGCTCGAACCGGGCCTGCCTGTCTCTGGCGCGTGCTACGTGAGCACGGACGTGGACGTGTTCACCTTCTCCATGGAGGCCAATGCCCTCTATCGGGTGAGCTGCACCGGATGCGACCCGAAGCTCGAGTCACCGGCCGGGCTGCTTCGCACGCTCAAGACGACCCAGGGCACCACCATCAGCTACCACCTGGACGCCGACGCAACGGCTCCGGTCTACGTCGTCGTCAGGGCGGGGCTCTACCAGCTCACGCTGGAGTACCTGGGCACGGACGACCATGGGGATGACCTGGTCCATGCGACGCCCATCACCTATCCGCTGCTGCTGCCCGCGGTGCTGGACTCCGCGTTCGACGTGGACGTGTTCTCGCTGAGCCTGCTCGCCGGGCAGCCGCGTCGCGTGAAGGCCACGGCCGGTTTCGGGACGGTGGTGAGTGTGGTGGCCCCGGATGGAACGGCGGTGCCCAGGAGCTTCGCGGGGGACTTCACTCCCACCCAATCGGGCCTCCACCACCTCCGGGTCCGGCCTGACATTGCGTCCGGGAGCTTCACGTACGGCCCCTACTCACTCATCCTGGACTGAGCACGCCGCCGCGTTCCCTTGCGCGTCTGGCGCCTCAGCCCAGCGAGGCGGGAGGCCCCGGTCTTCAACAGCCCGCGGGGTCATTTCAGCAGCAAGTTCCGACTTCGCGTGGGTGTCTCGAATCCCGAGACTTGAGACGGATTAAGCATCCAAGGTTGTCGCTGAGGGTTTGGGGTGGGGGCGCGCTATGAAACCTGGCGCGCGGCCCCGGCGGGAAGCCCTCGCCGGGCGGCGCATTCCCCCGAAGTCAAAGAGACGAGCATCCATGTTCAAGCAGGCAGCAGTCCTCGCGGTGACCGGTGTCGCATTGCTGGTCGGTTGCGGCGGTATGGATCCGCGAATGGAGAATGAGGAGATCATCTCCAACCTCATCGAGGCCGGCTATCCGGCCAAGGACATCCAGGTCATCAACGAGGCTGTTTTCGTGGGCGGCGACACGCGTGTGACGCTCCAGGCCTCCCGAGAGATGCTTCAGGCCCCCCCGGGGAGCGCCGAGCACTACAGAACGACCAACGTCGTCGGCCCCTCAGTGACGAAGATCTGCCTCAACCCATCGGACTCGTTCAACGAGCATCCCAAGTTGAAGCTGGGGCTCAACATGGCCATCGAAAACTACAACGCGCTGGGTCTGCGGTTCACCTTCGAGCGCGGCCCGACCACCGGCTGCTCCGCGAACATCGACATGGTGACCACGACCGAGGACCATAGCTGGACGTTCTTCCCTGCGCTCGGTCTCCCCCACGGGACCATCTACATGACTGTCTTGCTGGCCAACTACGAGCTCGACATCAACGAGCACACCATCACCCACGAGATTGGCCACGCCATCGGGTTGCGCCACACGGACTACTACAACAGCGCCATCAGTTGCCCGAGCGGCTACAACGAGGGCGATATGGGCGTGGGCGCCATCCTCATCCCGGGGTCGCCGGAAGCCGCCGTTTGGGACGGGTCCGTCATGAACGCCTGCCCCAACTTCGGCAGTACCGGCGAGTTCACCCAGGCCGACGAGGCCGCGCTGAAAGCCCTCTACGGCCCGAGCGAGCTCCCGAACTGCTCGAACGTCGACCTCACGGTCTTCCGAGGGCAGACGGGGGCACAGGGTCGCTGCACCTGCTCCCCGGGGGCCTCAGGCACTGTCTGGGGAACGAATCTCTACACCGATGACTCGAATATCTGCACCGCCGCGGTGCACGCGGGTGTCATCTCCACCAGCGGTGGGACGGTGGTCGTCGAAATCCAGCCGGGCCAGAGCACCTACGTGGGAACCACTCGCAACGGCGTCACCACGAACTCCTACGGCGCCTGGGCGGGGAGCTTCCGCCTCATCGGCGCTCAGGTGCCGCAGACTCCGCCGATCTGCTCCAGCTTCAACTTCCTGTCCTACCGCGGGCAGAACGGGACGCAAATCCGGTGCAACTGCCCGACGGCGAGCCTCGGAGCGGCGATCTGGGGGACGGACCTCTACACCGATGACTCGGATGTCTGCACGGCGTCCGTGCACGCGGGTGTGATTGCCTCCAGCGGCGGACAGGTGACTGTCACCATCCAGCCGGCCCAGGGTGGCTACGCGGGCACCACCCGCAATGGCGTGACCTCGTACTCCTACGGTTACTGGGCGGGGAGCATCTCCCTCAGCCCGTAATCGCCCCGTTGGCAATGGGCGGCCCGGACAGAAGTGCTCCGGGCCGCCGGTTTCGCTTCAACGCACCCAATGACAGACCCCGGATAGCCACGCGGGTATGCGCCATCCGGGTCACTTCGAGCCGCGCCCGGGGCGCAGGCGCACGACGATACGCTGTGCCCGAGGGAAGTGAACGGACACACCGCTGCCGAGCGCGGCGCGGGAGAGCGCCGCGCTGAAGGGTAGGGGGCTAAGGGGTGGGGCCCTTACTGCCAGAAGTCTGGCTGCTGTCCATGATGTCGGCGACACGCAGGGCCCACAACTCGCGGCCACGCCCCCCGTCGTTGGCGGCGAAGTAGACCAGGGTGCCCGCGCGAGTCAGCGACGTCGGAGTGGAGGAGGCGTCACCCGGTGCCAGGTCCGTCAAGCGCACCGTTCCCGCGGCGCTCCCGTCCGTCATCCACAACTCCATTCCGGTTTCCCCATCCGACGCGGAGAACAACAGCCGCCCTTCGGCCAACGGAAGCAGGTTCGAGACGAGCGCGCCATTGTTGTAGGACTGCGTCGCCAATCCCCCATTCGGACCGGGTCGGAGGTCCACCAGGATGTCCGTGCCCGCGGCAGTCCCATCGCTCTTCCACAACTCGTAGCCGTGAGCATCGTCACGCAGGCCGAAGTAGAGCGCGCCGCCCATCGTGGCGAAGTACGTCGACTCGGAGTAGGAGCGCACCGGAAGGTCCTTCACCTTGACGGTGCCCGCGCTGGTGCCATCGCTCTTCCAGAGCTCGGTCGTGGTGTAGTCGGACACGAAGAAGAAGAGCGTCCCCGACATGTTCCTGAAGTTGGTCAACGCGCCGCCGGTTGCCGGCAAGAAGGTCGCCACCTTGACGGTGCCCGTGCTGGTGCCATCGCTCTTCCAGAGTTGGTTGTACGCGCCGGTTCCATCCTGGGCGCGGAAGAACAGCGTCCCATTCACGTCGGTGAGGTTGGACGGGGAGGAGCTGTTCACGCCCGGCCAGATGTCCTTCACCCGCGTCGAGCCCGAGTAGGTGCCATCCGTCTTGTACAGCTCGGTCCCCATGCTCGTGCCGTCATCGGCGGTGAAGAAGAGCGTCCCGTTGGAGACCACCATCTGGTCCGGGGTCCTGAGCCCGCGACCGGCGGTGTCACTCGTCTGGGTGGTGTAGGAGCCGTCCGTCATCCGCAAGGTGTCGCCGTAGCTGGTGTCATTGGCGCGGAAGTACAGCCAGTTCTTGTACGACACCAATCGGGGCGAGGTGACGGTGAGCGAGCTGGCCACGGGGATGGCGCCAGCGGTGCCCGAGGAGGTGGGACTCCGCATCAGCCTCGCGGGCGAGCTGCCTCCAATCGAATTGGTGGTGGTGATGTAGAAGATGCTCGAGCCATGCAGGGTGAAGGAGGACAGGGTCGGGCTGCAGCTCCCCGTGCAGATGTCCCAATACCTGCGGGTGCCCGTGGCGGTGCCATTGCTCTCCCACAGCTCCGCCCCATGGCTCCCTTCATTGGCGGTGAAGAACACGCGGCCGTTCGACACGACGAGATTCGCGGGGGAGGACTCGCTCACGGGCCCGAAGAGGTCTTTCACCTGGGTGGTGCCAGCGGCCGTGCCATCGCTGCGCCACAGCTCGGTGTTCGAGACGCCGTCGTTGGCTCCGAAGTAGAGGACGCCGTCCAGGATGCCGAAGTAGCTCGTCGCCAGGGTTGAAAAGGCGCCAAGCGAGGTGCCCGGGTTGATGTCCTTCACGACGCGGGTGCCCGCGGCGGTCAGGTCACTCACCCAGAGCTCCGCGTAGACGCTCGAGCCCGTGCTCGCCTCCCGGGCGGAAAAGTAGACCGAGCCGCCCAGGACGTTGACGTTGTTCAGGTTCGAGGGCGCGGTGAGGAGTCGCTGGGTGCCCGCCTGGGTGCCGTCGCTCTGCCACAGGGCATAGGTAGCGGTGGAGTCGTAGGCGGTGAAGAACAGACTGTCTCCCACCACCTTGATGTTGTTGATGTGGGAGGCGGCGCTGCCAGGAAAGACATCCACGGCCAGCAAGGTCCCGGCGGTGGTGCCATCGCTCTTCCACAGCTCGTATCCGGAGGCGGTGTCGGAGGCCGGGAAGTACATCAGCCCGTTGAAGAGCAGGGGGGCGCCCATGGTCCCGAAACCCTTCACCTTGACGGTCCCCGCGGCCGTCCCATTGGACTTGAAGAGACTCCGCTGGCTGGGAGCATCCGAGGCGATGAAGTAGAGCATGTCGTTGTACACGGTGAGTTCAGCTGGCGCGGAGCCGTTGGTGCCCGGGTAGAGGTCCATCCGCATGGCGGTGCCGGCGGCGGTGCCGTCCGTCGCCCACAACTCGGCCCCCACCCCGGAGGTGGCCCTGAAATAGACCGTGCCGTTGAAGGCGAGGAAGCCACTCGGGTAGGAGTCGCCGGTGCCCGGGTTGATATCCACGAGCATCTTCGTGCCGACGGCGGTGCCATCACTCGTCCACAGTTCGTTTCCCGAGGCGGGGTCGTAGATGCTGAAGTAGAGCGTCCCGTTGATGGGGGTGAGTTTTGGACTGAAGTTGTTGATGTTGATTGCCTTGAGCATCTGCGTGCCGGCGACAGTGCCATCGCTGCGCCACAGCCCCAGGGCTCCGTGGGAATTCGAGGCGAAGAAATAGAGCGCCTCGTTCATGACCGTCAGACCGCGCGGGTTTGAGCCGCATGGGCCCGAGCAGAGGTCCGCGACCAGCGCGGTGCCAGCGGAGGTGCCGTCGGTCCTCCAGAGCTCCTCGCCCGAGGTGTGGCTGTCGGCGGCGAAGTAGAGCGCCCCACCGAGCGCGACGAAGTGCTTCGGATTGGAGCCGACGTTGGCCGGAGTCGAGGTGTTGATGTCCTTGACCAGGAAGGCGGGTCCTTCGTCCAGCGCCTCCCTGAGGGGACCTGGTTCCTGCTTGGGAGCCCACGGCTCCGTTGCCTCCGGGCCGCAGCCCGCGCCCAAGGTGAGCAGTGTGAGTAGGAAAAGACCTCTCACTCCGGATGCAGGAGTGGAACATACGGACGCGGAACGTCCGCCTTGCTTCTGGATATTCATGTTGGAGAACCCCTCACTGAGGCGTTGGATGAAACCGCACCGGACTGACATGTCTGGAAGGGAATTCTGACGCGAGGCGCATGGCCTTGTTTTGCGTGGAGGCCACGTATCTGTGCTCTCCCGGAACATCGGACCGATAGAAGCCCATGGTGCTGTCCTGCTCGTGAGCGGACGGGTAAGCGCACCTCTTGGAGAGGTCGGCTCAAGGGGGTGTGGTCCCTGTGGCACGTGAACGGACACACCGCCGCCGAGCGCTGCGCGGGAGTGCGCGGCGCGGAAGGGTGGGGCGCTGACTGCCAGAAGTCTGGCTGCGGCGGCCCTGGTGCCGGTGCAAGAGGCGGCACATCCACGGGCCGCTTCAAGTGCTCGAGCACCTGCCTGACCGTGGGCGAGTGGGCGAGGTCGCCTCCACCCGGTCAGCGCGTCTTGCCCGAGCGCTCAAGGATGAGGCGCTGCGTCTCGTTGCCCTCGGAGCCACCGTCCCGCTCCAGGATGTAGTCGAAGAGCGAGTCTTCCCCCACCGTCACGGGCGAGCCTGCTTTCAGCTCGGGCACGGCCTCCGGCTCGCTGTTCAACACGCCATGGAGCACGCTGCCCTCCCACCGCGTGACGTGGACCCACATCCACTCGATGCCCCCGTCATGGGTGGTGAAGCGGGCCTTCACGAGCAGCTTCGACTCCAGCTCCAGACCCTCCTGGAAGCGCGGTTTGATTCGCGTGAGCAGGGCCTCCACGGCGCGGCGGCTCGCGGCCAGCAGCTCCGGGTCCTCGTCGACATGGACAATCTCGGATTGCGTGCCGAAGACCTCGGAGATGGCGGCATAGGGGCGCTCCGAGGGGTTGTCGCCAGGCCGAGCCTTGAAGATGATTTCCACCAGCCGGTTCTCACCTTCCACGTCGCTCGGGTCCACGGGGAGCAGGCCAATCAAGGTGCGCCGTGGCGCCTCGGGCGGTACCTGCTCCAGCAGGGCCTCGCGATAGGAGGCGAGCTTCAGTGCGTCCACGGTGATGGGGAAGACCCCATTCTTGCGGATGGCAGTGCCTTCGACCATGAGCTGGGCGACGAGGTTCATGAACGTGCCCACCGTGTGCGCGAGCGGCGCCGGGACCTGCTGCACTCCCAGGTCCGGGAGGCCGAAGGTGCCCAGTCCCGCGGTCATGAGCCGTGCGGTGCCGTCCCATTCCGAGTAGACACGGGTGTTGAAGTGGCGTGGCAGCATCGGCTCGCCGCCGTCCCAGCCTTCGAGCCGGCGCTCGTGCCAGCCCTCCACGGAGAAGAACTCCCCGGCATGCTCGTCCCACACCAGCCCGCCGCTGGCGCGGGCCAGCTCCAGGGCCAGCGCGTGCGCCTGCCGCACCGCCTCGAAAGCCGGGGGCTCGGTGGTGAACTCCAGGACGGTGATGCGCTCGGAGGCCGCGAGCTGCGCCTGCTCCTGGGGCGAGAGGCCGCGCGCGGCGATTTCCAGCATCCCCTGCTCGGGGAGAGGATGGTCCTTCAGGGCTCGCTCCGAGACGCGCACGGTGGGCAGGGGCGCTGCCCCTAAGCCCTCCCCAGCGAGCCGCAGCACGGTGAAGCGCTCGCGCACCAGCTCCTCCACCTTCGGGAGGACTGGCATGCCAGGCTTTGGCGTGTGGACGACGGCGAAGCGAAACGTGGCACGCGGGGAGAAGAGCGGGCCTGGTGGCAGCGGTGGGGGAATCGGCCGGAGAGTCGCCGCCCGGGTGGCACAGCCCGAGAGCGCGAGCGCACAGAGCACCGCGCCCCAGAACCCCACGAAACCCAACCGCCTGGCGGTCACACCGCGCATGCTCATCCTCACGCCCTGTTCGAAGAAGGTAGGTGACGGCAACCTACCACCCGGAGGCGACAGTCGGCCGTTCCTGTCCCAGCTTCGTCATGGCGTCGTCGTCACCGTCGGGATGCGGGTGCGTCTTGCTGGCCTGCTAGGATTCGCGGGGCCTCCCATCCGCACTGAACACCCGACGAACCTTTGAGTGAGGTCAGCACGCATGTTCAAGGACAGCGCCGCTTCAGGACTCGGGTCTGAGTATCGCCCGCTCGACTCTCCCCAGCTCGAGAATCCCCACCCGTTCCTCGCGCGTGCACGGCGGGAGGAGCCGGTGTTTTTCAGCCCGGCGCTGGGAGCGTGGGTGGTGACGCGCCATGCGGACATCAGCGCAGTGGTCGCCGATACCGAGCGCTTCTCGTCCGCCGAGTCCATCACCGTGGGCGCCGCGACGACGCCTCCGGAGGTGGTTGCCGCGCTGATGGACGGCTACCCGCTGGTCCCCAGCCTCGTCGACAATGACCCGCCAGCGCATTCGCGCTTCCGGAGCCTCGTCAGCAAGGCCTTCACCGGGCGGCGTCTCGCGGAGAAGGAACCCTTCATCCGCGCCCTCGTGGACGAACTCATCGACTCCTTCCGGAAGGAAGGGAAGGCGGACCTGTTCCTGCGGTTCGCCCATCCACTGTCGTGCAGCATCATCGCGGAGATTCTCGGAATCCCTCGCGCGGACATCCACAGGTTCCGGCGCTGGTCCGACGAGCTGACCACGGTCCTCGCGGCGCATGGCCCCATTGAGCACCAGGTCGCATGCGCGCGAGGCGTGGTCGACTTCCAGCGCTACCTCGCCGCGGCACTCGAGGAACGCAAAACGTCTCCCCGGGATGACCTGATGAGCGACATCGTCACCGGGTCACAGGGGATGACGCCGCCCATGAGCATGGCGGAGCTCGTGAGCATGCTGATGCAGGTGCACTTCGCGGGGCACGAGACGACCGCGGGCCTCATCGTGGGAGCGGTGGAGCTGCTGCTGGAGCATCCGGAGCAGCTGCGGGCCCTTCGGGACGACCCGGGCCTCATCGCGGGCGCGGTCGAGGAGGCGGTGCGGATGACCTCTCCCGTGCATGCCATGTTCCGTACCGCGCTGGAGGCGGTGGAGCTTGGGGGCGTTTCCATTCCCAAAGGAGCCCACATCCGCATCGTCTACGCGTCGGCCAATCGCGACGAGGCCCGGTTCCACGAGCCGGAGCGCTTCGATGTCCGGCGGCCTGACGTCAAGAAGCACCTCGCCTTCGGGCAGGGCCTCCATTTCTGCATCGGCGCGCCGCTCGCACGGCTGGAGGCACGCCTGTCGCTGGAGGCCCTTCTGCGGAGTCTCCCGGGGCTCCGGCTGGTGCCAGGGCAGACGCCGGGCTTCTTGAGGAGCGTCACCGTCAGGAGGCACGAGAGCCTCGAGGTCGCGTGGGAGGTCCACGCGCCCCAGGTTCGCTGACGACAGCGTGGAGCGGCACGCCTGAATTACCTTCAGCGGAACCACCCTCATTGCGAGGTGGCTCCCGTAGGTGTGCCGCAGGTCGTGCCAGCCTATTTGCCCCTGCTCGCGGGTGATGCCCGCCACCCGGAGCGCACGTCGAAGCGGCGCCTCCATCTTCCCGTCGGTGAGCTGCCGGCCGTCTTCTTGGCAGAACACGAAGCGATCGCGCAGGTGCCGGTGCGACTTGAGCGCCTCCACCACCGAACGGGGCAGGTCGACCGTCCGCTCGCGTCCACCCTTCGGCAAGTCCTCCACACCGCGCCAAATGGTCCCGCTCGACTCGCAGCATAAGGCCATTCAAGAACTGCGACCCGTCGTTCAGGGTTCGCCGTACTTTGTGCAGTGTGTATCCGAAATCTTCTTGAAGACGGCTGAATGAGACTCGTTATGGGCGGCCATGCAATCGTGGAGTTGGGCGTTGCACATGGCTACTTTGGCTTTATCGCCTTTCGCGAACGTCTCTTTGCAATTCTTCGACTGCTCGATGCAGGCGTTCTGGCACGCAGCCTGGATTTCCTCGGGCTTGTGAAGGTAGTCGATTCTTTGTTTACGGTCGGGGGAGACGAAGAGCTTGAAGTGGTACCCGGCTTTGAACTTCTCCTTGTTGTCGTGGCACGACACCTTGGGGGCCTTGATTCCGCCCACGGGGAATGAGCTATTCGGCTTCGGCTTCATCTTCAGCGTGTTCTCGGTCACCTTCGTCATTGGGCAGATGCTGGCGGTGCTGCTCTCCGGGGGCGGCTCAGAAGCGAAGGAGGGAACGGCAACGGAAAGCGTGAACACGGCGGTCAGGCACATCAGGTTCTTCTTCATCAGGTTCTCTCCCTGGACTCTCATTCAGCAACACAACGCGCACCATCCGCATCAGAGAAGAAGCGAGGTTGCCTCAACTTCTGAGAGGCATGTGTTCATCGACTCGTTCCTGGGGCGGGCCCCGAGCTACCGGAGCAGCAACTGACCTGCCCGGATCCTTCGGACCACTGATTACGAGAGAGGTGCCGACCGGGATGGGTTGGGTACCACTAGGCTGTGGCTGGGGACCTGGGCCCCTATGAAAGGGCCGCCCATGCTGCACGTAGGTCGCACGAACCTGCGGAATGGACGGGAACGGGACAGGACGACAGGGGACGCGGAGGGATACCGAAGTTGAGTCGTTCCGGACGGTTGCGAGGTAAGGGCGCGATTCTGCTGGGAGTTTCGCGCCGTCCGGAGAGGGTTCGATCCCCACCGCCTCCCATCCAGCGAGGAGCGCTCGGCCGCGAGGCGGTCGAGCGCACGGTCGACTTCCGTGGTGCAGGGGAAAGCTCATTCTCTGCTCTGGCAAATGGCCATCGGAGGGTATGAGGAACCCCATGAGCGACGAGCGCACGCCTACCGAGCCTGAAGTGATGGAGCCCACGTTCTGGCAGAAGAACGGCTGGTCGGCCCGGGTCATCAAGAACGAGGACGATGACGGCTGGGCCGTGGAGATCCGCAAGCAGGGGATTGCCGAGCCCGTCCTCATCAGTCCGTGGGTGATGGGCCGCGACAAGAAGAACCCCAAGCCCTTCGATGCGCCAGCGTTCGCGACCTTCGTGAAGACGGCCTCGGAGGTCCTCGACCGCTCCGCGCGACAGCGCGACCAGGCCCTGACCCGGAAGCTCTCCATCGCCTGGGAGGGCCGCTGGTACGAGGTCCTGCTGGAGATCGTGGCCGATGAGTACGAGCCCCACGCGCTGCTCTCGGCCACCGACGACGCGGGTGCGACTGTCGCGAAGCATCGCGTGCCCATGAACTTCAAGTTCAACAGGGACACCGCCAACGTGTGGGTGCGCGAAGGCTTCCCCGAGCCCTGAGCTGGCTGTCCTCAACGCCCGGAGTCAGTGCCCGCCCGTCCCTGGCCACTTCGGGGCCCGGGCGGGTGGAGACACGCGCGTGGAGGAAATGGCAGTGCGATTTCCGCAAAACATGCGGAATCAGCATCTACGTACTTCCCCGCATCAAGGTCTGTCATGAAGACACGCGGCACGCGGATGCGAGGTGCCGGGGCCTTCTCCGCTCGAAAGCCTGACGAGCGATGGGCTTGGAATGACAAATGCTAGGGAGCCTTCCCATGAAAATCCAAGCATGGGCCCTGGCGGGAATGGTGATGCTGGGCAGTGGCTGCATCTCCAGCATTCGGACCAGCAGTCACTCATTCCTGGACGCGAAGAAGTCCGAGGCACTCCTCCAAGGAGGCCCGGATGACGCCGCGCGACGCATCACGGAGTTGATGAGCAAGCGCGGCTTCCCGGTGACGGAGAAGCAAGTCCGCAAGGACGGGAGCCTCGTCTACGTCTTCAAGGGCCTGCGCACGGCGTTGACCACGGTGTCGGGGGGCGACATCGTCTACGGCTCCACGAACACGGTGGGGTCCATGTTCTTCGTGCTGCTGACGCCACGCGAGGACGGCGTCACCCGGATGGACTTGTTCGGCAATCCCACCTTGGATGGCCGCGCGGTGTGCAGTGACGCCCCGCCCACCTGGGTGCCGAGATGCGACAAGAATGTCATCACCGGCTCGCTCTGGCACGGCCGGGACCAGATGACCGGGAAGGATGAGGCGGAGGCCATCCGCGGCATGCTGCTGGAGCTGGAGTTGGGACAGACCAGCGGCCCTGGTGCGTTGATCGCCAGGCCAGAGGCTCCGCCCGAGGCCCCCTCCCAGCCGACCTGTGTCGCCTCGGAACATCCGGACTGGGCGGGCGCCTCGGCCGTCCAGAAGAAGAAGCTCCTGGAGATGTGCCGCGTTCCGGTCGCCCAGGCCACCGACGCGAACTGACACAGACAGCTCCAGGTCTCGCAGGCGCGAGGAGTCGCCCAGCACATCAAGGTACAGCTCATGCGCCGGCGCCGCACCACGCGGGCGCACCTCGACAGCGACTTCGACGCGGGCGCGCTGGAGCGGTTCAATCCCTTGCGAAGGTGCCAATGTCATCATGAGTGAGGAATGGTTCCGCCCCTGATGGAGAAGTCTTCCGGATTGTTGCGCACTCGTGAAGACAAGCGAAGCGATGGCTTGACGGGGTGAGAAAGCCCCGTGCACAATTGCTGGTGCAACCGCGCTACATGGAATTTGAGACATCTGGAGTTCCTGGCGCTGTGCCTACCAAGGGTACTCTTCATGAACAGAGCGATACGTACGCTCCGGACTCTCCCTGTCTTCTCCCTTGCCTTCCTCGCGGCGTGCCACGGCTCCTCATCCGAGAAGGGTGACGACCTCGAAGCGAGTGAGACAGCCCCCTCGGCGCTCGTCTCGTCCAGTGTGTCTCCCAGCAGCGACGAGGCCATGAGCGGCATCTGGGCGGGCGGAGGAAGCGCGCCCATCCATGGATTGATGGATGACGGTGTCTCCTTCGCGGCGAGTGATCGCGGCGGCTCGTTCGCGCGCAGCGCCCCCGCGAGAACGTCATCGACCCTGACCCTGGGCTATCACGACAGCGCCATGCCCGGCGGCGCATCGAAAGTCGTCGTGAACTACGACGGATGGGCCATCAACGGAGGCGCCGGCTCGCTCCGCGTGAAGCTCTACGATGGCGCGACCCTGCTCGCCACGGGGCCCCTCCACGGACTCACCACCACTCCCGGGAACTTCAGCGACACGTTCGCCAGCCTGGACGTGGCGGACGCAAGGTTGCTCCGGACCGAGCTGCTCTTCGAGAACAGTGCGGCGGCCGGATCTCTGGTCTCGTCCATCATCTGGCTCGACGTCACGGGTCGCAGCGGCACCGGGCTCCAGGGGCAATATTTCGACAACGTCGACTTCACTGGCGCTTCGGTGAGTCGAGTGGATGCCACCGTCGATTTCAATTGGGGAGCGGCCGCGCCTCTCGCCGACATCGGCGCCGAGACCTTCAGCGTGCGCTGGACGGGCAAGGTCAGCACCGACCACACGGAGACGTACACCTTCTACACCACCAGCGACGATGGCATCCGCCTGACGGTGAATGGCACGCGCATCATCGACAACTGGACCGCACACGGCGCCATCGAGAACTCCGGGACCAGCGCGCTCCAGGCCGGCGAGCCCTACGACATCGTGCTCGAGTACTTCGAGAACACTGGCAACGCCGTGGCAATGCTCTCGTGGTCATCGCCGTCGACGCCCAAGGGCATCATCCCCAAGGAGAACCTCTTCCCCGGCCCCGTGGGCCCTCCCATCCCTGTCACGAGGCTCGACTGCCCTCCGGGTTTCACCAACGAGCTCTTCCGCGACGACTTCGACGGGACTGCCCTCGACACCACGAAGTGGGACGTCATCCAGGGAAACAACAACCCCAGCGGGGGCGCGTTCACGCAGCTCACCAAGATGCTCCGCGCCAACGTGAAGGTGGAGGACGGCAAGCTGAAGGTCGCCTCCAAGCGCCACTGCGCGGACCCCTATCCCAACATCACGCCGGAGAATCCCGCCAGGTGCGCGGGCACGAACTACTACTCGGGCGCATGGCTGAAGGGGAAGGGCACCTTCGCTCCGGGAAGGGGCGCGATGGCCTTCCACGCGAGGATGCCGACCCCTATGCCCGGCACGTTCCCCGCCCTGTGGGCCCGCAACAGCTTCGGCGATGCACGCTATGGCGAGCTCGACCTCATCGAGACCTGGTGGGATTCCCCCAAGGGCACGGCCAATGACCCGAACAAGTTCTCGGCCACCACGCACGTCGGCTCGAGCCCGATGATTCACACCTCGAACAACGAAGTCGGCCCCTTCGCCAATCTGGTCTCCGCGGCCCACGTCTGGGAAGTCGAGTGGGACGCCGCCGCGGTTCCGGCGATTGCCCGATACTACTATCGGGACAGCCTGGGCTCTTCGCGCATCCTGGTGCGGACCGCGACCTACCAGACGTCTGGCTTCAACGGGAGGGTCACCGACGAGGCCTTCCGCACGGCGCTCGCCGATGGGTGGCGCCCCTATATCGACTTCGCGGTGCAGCCGGAGGGGACCTGGAACGTCGGGCCGGACACCGCGGCGGTCTATGACCCGCCAGACCTGGAGGTTGATTCGGTCATCATCTGCGCCCCCTGACGCCAACTGGCGTTGCACTTCCGCTCGATGGAGGCGAGTTGGGCTTCCGCGCCAAACTGAGCCTGGAGCCAGCGGTGGCTCGGTCAGCCCTGGGATGCCGCGGGCTGGCCGGGCTTGGAGGTCGTCGGAGCCGAGGGTGGGCGCCCGCGTTCGACGGCGTCCAGGCGGGCCATGGTCTGCGCATAGAGGTGGTCCAGCTTGGCGTGGAGCTGCGTGACTTCCATGCCGGCGCGGATGTTGGCTTCGTACTCGACGTCGGAGCGGATTCGGTCCTTGGCGGCCTGCCGGCTCTGGCTGATGAGGACGAAGCAGGACAGGAAGATGGCCTCCAGGCTGACCACCATGGTGAGCAGGCCGAAGGGGAACGGGTCGAACGCGTGGAACGTGGGAATCCAGCCCAGGTTGATGGTGATCCACACCGCGAACCACACGGCGTGCAGCATCATGAAGGTGAAGGTACCGCTGAAGGCGGCCAGTCCATCCGCGAGCCGCTGGATGGTCGTCAGTCGCTCCTCCACCATCTCGTTGGGGCTGAGTGATGGCCGGCTGTGCAGCATCTTGTCTGCTTCGCGCAGGCGACGGCCGATGGCGGTCAGCACGTCCATGGCGCTGGAGGGGTGGCGCCGGAAGAGGAGCTCGAGGTCCGCGCGGTCCACCTTGAGGGCGGACGTTTCCTGGATGGCGCGGGCATCCGCGCTGCGCGGGTCTCCATCCAGCAGGGACAGCTCGCCGAAGAAGTCGCCGCGCCGCGCGGTCTCGAAGACGATGACCTGGCCGGTGGTGTCCTCGACGGAGATTTGAACCTCGCCGGAGCTGACGATGTAGATGGCGCCGCCGGGGTCTCCTCGGCTGAACACCTTCTCTCCGGCGGACAGGCGCACTTCCTCGAGCTGGTTGGCGAGCAGCGCGCGCTCCTCGTCATCGAGGGCGGCGAAGAGGGGCACTTCCTTGAGCAGGGCGACGTCGGCGGGCATGACGCGGAGTTCCTCGCGAAGGGCTGCACCGTGCGCTCCGCAGGCTGGCACCTTCCGAGCAATTCGCCCAGCGTCACCGTGTCACGGGACGATGGTTTTCCCAGGGCCGAAAAGTAGGGCCCGGCCGGATGACTGTGGCTCCAACGAGTCGCGGTGCTTTCGCGACGTGGCTCACGGCGAAGGGGATTCGCGGGAGGTTTTCGGCTCGACGGTGGAGGCGACGTTCTGCGGGGTACCGTCGGAGAAGGGCCTGACGTCGAACTGGACGCGGACGGAGCGGCCGGGCTTCAGGTTCTCGCGCAGATAGGTCTCGATGTCCTGGTCGCGCGGGACAGTCGCTCCGGCGATGCGTGTCTGGTGTGTCACGCGGATGGGAATCGAAGCGCCGCTGGGACCGGTGACGAAGAGTGTTCCCGGGGCGGTTCCGAGCACCGGGCCGGAGAAGGCCCGAGGTGTGCCGCTCGTGCCCTCGGCATCTGGGGCAGGGGAGGGACGGGCCGAGTCCCCGCTCGCCTGGGTGTCCACGGCCAGGGCCAGGGGAGGCGTGCTCAGCAGGAGTCCGAGGAGCAGGTGCTGGGTCCATCGTTTCATCCGAGACCTCCTGGGCTGAGCGGAACAGTCACCCAGTAGAAAGGTGGTCACGAACTCGCATGAAGGCAGGGCCTGCTTGGACTGCCGAACCAGAGATAAGTCATGCACACGGTTTGCCACGGCGGGATGACGCCTCCGCCTGTTCCTCATCGCGGAGCGCAGCCGTAGACGTCTGCTTGACGTCGACCATCCAGCGGGCTCGATCCTCCGGTGCCGCACCATGGACGCCAAATGACTTGAAGCGCTCTTGCACCAACCCCTGCACGTCGCCGCGCTCGGATGGGTAGGCGGCGAGTGTCTCACCGCTCCACTGAGGGACTAGCCCGGAGGAATGAACCTCGCCATCCTCGGATGGACGATGGACGCTCCCTTCGTGCCGGCGTAGGGTCCGCGCCCGTTCCCCCCTTTCTCCCGAGTGAGAAACCCATGGTCTCGGCCATCTTCAATCCGGCCCGCTGGACGCCCGTCGAGGGCCACAAGTTCAAGGACATCACCTTCCACCGCGCGGTGGACCAGGGCACGGTGCGCATCGCGTTCAACCGTCCCGAGGTGCGCAACGCCTTCCGTCCCCGCACCGTCGACGAACTGTCCAAGGCGCTGGAGGCCACGCGCTTCATGACGGACGTGGGCTGCGTGCTCATCACCGGCAACGGCCCGTCCCCCAAGGACGGCGGCTGGGCGTTCTGCTCGGGCGGAGACCAGCGCATCCGCGGCAAGGACGGCTACAAGTACGAGGGAGAGGAAGGCGAGTCCGACCCGGCACGCCTCGGACGGCTGCACATCCTGGAAGTCCAGCGGCAGATCCGCTTCCTCCCCAAGGCGGTCATCGCCGTGGTGCCGGGGTGGGCCGTGGGCGGTGGACACAGCCTGCATGTCGTCTGCGACATGACCATCGCGAGCCAGGAGCACGCGGTGTTCAAGCAGACCGACGCGGACGTGGCCAGCTTCGATGGTGGCTATGGCTCGGCGCTGCTGGCGCGGCAGATTGGCCAGAAGCGGGCGCGCGAAATCTTCTTCGTGGGCGCGAACTACTCGGCGCAGGAGGCCTTCCAGATGGGAATGGTCAACGCCGTGGTGCCCCACGAGAAGCTGGAGGACTTCGCGCTGGAGTGGGCGGCGGAGATCAACACCAAGAGCCCCACCGCCATCAAGATGCTGAAGTACGCCTTCAACCTGCCCGACGACGGTCTGGTGGGGCAGCAGCTCTTCGCGGGCGAGGCCACGCGCCTGGCCTACGGCACCGAAGAGGCCCAGGAAGGCCGCGACGCCTTCGTGCAGAAGCGCAAGCGCGACTTCAAGCGCTTCCCCTGGAGCTACTGAACCGCGCTTCGCTTCGTGAGACTCGGCCCGCTTCGGAGACACCCCAGAGCGGGCCGTTCACATGCTTCAGCTGCCTACACGGTGAAGACCACGGACGGCGCGGAGCGCTTCGCCGGGCCATGGTAGACGGCTTCGATGTTGTTACCGTCCGGGTCCAGCACGAAGGCCGCGTAGTAGCCCGGGTGGTAGGGCCGCTCACCTGGGCCGCCGTTGTCCTTCCCACCGGCCGCGAGCGCGACCTCGTAGACGCGCTTCACCATCTCCTGGTCCTTCGCCTGGAAGGCCAGATGGACGCCGCGTCCACTCGGCGCACCGGGGTCCGCGGTGCTGACGAACAGCTCGTCCGCGAAGAAGTTGTCGGGGCCATGCGAGCCCAGCGGGATGCCCAACACTTCGAGAATGGCCTGATAGAACCGCTTGCTCGCCGCCAGGTCCTTGGCGCGGAGGTGGACGTGGTCGAGCATCCGGCCTCTGTGAAATTCCATGGTGCTCCTCGCGGAAATGTGCGCCCCTGAGGGGGTACGCGTGGAGGCGCGAGGCTGCCATGAAACCCCATTTCCTGACCTTCTTTTGCGAGCTGGCTCCGGAGCCACTTCGCGAACTGTTCAACACCGAAGGCGTCATCGACGATCTCCAGGCGATGCGCGCCGGCGTGAGCCTGGGACTCCTGGACTTGAGCCCCGAGCGAGCCGATGTGGTGCGCCGCCTGAACCGCGCGGGCATCCCCGTCACGGCGTGGCTCCTGCTCCCTCCGGAGCAGGGCTACTGGTTCCACGCGGGCAACGTGCTGCAAGCGCGTGCGCGCTACGAAGCCTTCAGGACGTGGACGGACGACGAGAAGCTCGAGTGGGCCGGCGTGGGGTTGGACATCGAGCCCGATATCCAGGAGCTGCGCAGGTGGGCCGAAGCGCCGCTGCGGAGTCTTCCTGGGATGCTCTCGCGGCTCATCCTCCGAGGAGGTCGCTCCCGCGAGGCGAGGGCGGGCTACCACGCGCTGGTGGAGCGCATCCGCGTGGATGGCTACCGCGTGGACGCGTACCAGTTCCCCTTCATCGTGGATGAGCGCCAGGCGCGCTCCTCCGTGCTGCGGCGCGTGGCGGGTCTGGTGGACGTGCCCGCGGACCGGGAGGTGCTGATGCTCTACACCAGCTTCGTGCGTCCCCGAGGCGCCGCGCTCCTGTGGAGCTACGCGCCGGGCACGGGCTCGCTCGCGGTGGGCAGCACAGGGGGCGGCGTGGAGCTGCCAGGGGTCCTCTCGGCGCCGCCGCTGGACTGGACGGAGCTGTCGCGCGACTTGCGGCTCGCGGTGCGCTGGACGCATGACCTGCACGTCTTCAGCCTGGAGGGCTGCGTGAAGCAGGGCTTCCTGTCGCGGCTGCGCGTGTTCGACTGGGACGCTCCCGTGGACCCTCCCTGGGTGGAGTCGCGGCGCGTGGACGCGGTGCGCCGGGCCGCGCGCGGTGTGCTCCACGTGTCGGGTCGGTTGCTGCGCTGACAGGGGAGGGGGCGCACGCAGTGTCGGGGTG
>NZ_JABUMQ010000410.1:0-8579 GCF_013336645.1 Myxococcus sp. CA039A
TTGTTGCAGTTGCCGCCGCCGCCGCCGTTGAGCAGGTTGCCGCGCCCGGAGGCCGAGCCGAAGCGCTCCACCACCAGGCCCTCTCCCTTGTAGGAGCCGCCCAGGGTGGTGGAGAGGTCTCCTCCCTCGCAGGCCGTGCGGGCGGCGTTGTTGGTGAAGGTCCCACCCCGGAAGCCCGCGCCGTCGGCGTGGATGGCGCCGTTGTTTGTCAACGTGCCCGAGGCGAGGAAGGCCAGGATGCCTCCGCTGTTTCCATCCCAGGCAGGCGCCACGAGCGAGCCGGACGCCGCCACGCTGACGGTGCTGTATTCGGGCACCGTCACGACCTGGGCGCCCGGAGAGGTATAGGTGTACATGAGCGGCGCCGTGAGCCGGAGCACGGTGGGAGTGCCGACCGTCACCAGGGACACGCGCGCCAGCTCCCAGCGCCCCACGTCCCCGGGGCTCGTCTGGCCCGTGCTGCCCGAAGGAGTGCTGGACGGGAAGCCCATCGTCTGGTGCACCATCACCAGTCCCCCCGTCGGAGGTACCGTGGAGGTCTCCACCGCGAGCGTCGAGTCACCGCGCTGTGCGCCGGTCGGCAACCGCATCGCGGTGTTGATGATGGTGCGCGCGGTGTTGACGGTGAGGGCGCCGCTGCGAGCGTTGCCGAGACCAAAGGAGTCCGGCTCGGCCAGGACGGCGGAGGACCACAGCAGCAGGAGCGGCAGGCAGGGCGCTAAACGCATGTGCCCCCCATGCTGCCCCAGAACCTGGGATTACCGCGAGAGCATGCCAGGTCGTATCTGACGTCAGTCGACCGGACGCGTCAGCGCCCGTGCGTTTCGGGGCGCGAAGAAAGGCTGGCGCACGAGGCGCGGCAGGGTGGGCTTGTCGACACACCAGAGCTGGAGGGCGTCCTCCCATTCCCCCAGCTCGGCCACCGCGCGCACATCGGCGGCGTCGCGGTAGAGGTCATTGAGGTTGTGGACGAGGACGGAGAGGTCCTCCACCTCCCAACGCTCGGTGAGGTCTCCAGCCTGGACGTGCAGCTCCAGGACGGGGCGCTCACGGACATCCACGACCTTGAGGTTCCGCGCCGCGCCGCCCATGGCCAGGGTGAGGGGTCCCATGAGTTCGTCGGGGCGGACGCCGTATGCGACGGAGAGGCCGCCGATGAGCAGCCCCGCGTCACACAGGCGAAGCAAGGAGACGTGGGGCGGCTCGCCCCGGGGAAGCAGCTCCGTGGCGGCCTCGCGGTCCTTGAGGAGTCGCTCCCGGGTGAGCACGTCGAGCAAGGGGGACATGAGGGCGGTAACTCTATCGCTCCTCGCCGCTCCAGTAGTCCACCTCGGCGGAGAGGGGCAGGACGGTGTACAGGGTTCGCGCGGCCTTGTCGCCACCTGGGGCGGAGCCGGCGGTGACACAGACCTTCTTCGAGTCCGGGTACACCATGACGTCCGGCTCCACCATGGTGGAGAACGCGAGGTACCGGAGTGTCTCGGTGCCGTCGTTGACGAGTTGGTGCGCGCCCGTGGGGCCAATGGGGAGGGCCACGTAGTCGCCGGCCTGCACGGGCAGAGACGTGTCACCCAGGCGCAGGCGGCCGGTGCCGGAGAGGATGAAGTAGGCCTCTTCGTTGGCCAGGTGGAAGTGGAGCGGGAACGCGTGTTTGCCGGGTGCGAGTTCCATCAGGCTGCAGCCGAGCTTCTGTCCCTTCGCGGCGGCGCCGAGTTGCTTGCGCCGGTACGAGACACGGGGGCCCTGCGTGACTTCGGTCCACGGGAGCGTGGGCTCGTGGACGACGTGGGGATGTGAGGACATGGGGTGTGCTCCGGGTTCAGGGACGCGTGGCGATGAGGGCGAAGACGCGGTGGGGGATGTCGAGCGCATCGTGAGGAAAGCGCTCGGCGAGGAGTCGGGCGTGGGCGGCGTCGAAGCGCTCCACGTCATCCGGAGGCAGGGTGGCGCCAACCATGGCGCTGGCGCGGGAGCGGCCTCGCCAGGACTCGTGGGTGTAGGGCAGGAGCACGTCGAAGGAGAAGGTCTCCAGGGGCGTGAAGTCCGCGTCGCTGACGTCACGGAGCCACTGCGGGTAGAGGCCGACGCCGCAGCCGAAGCGAGCGTGGTCCGGTGGGTTGGGATTGAAGGCGTCCATGAGGGCCTCGGTGGCGGCGACGACGTTGCCGGGCAGGGATATCCAGTCGAGGTGCGCGATGACGAGCTTGCCGCCAGGAACGAGCAGGCGAGCGGCCTCGCGCGCGGCGGCGGGGCGGTCGAACCAGTGCCAGCATTGACCTGCCGTCACGAGGTCGAACGCGCCGGAAGGCAGGCCCGTGGCCTCGGCGGGGGCTTCGCGTGAGTCGATGGGCAGACCTGCCTCGAAGGCGAGCTGGCGCCCGGCCGCGAGCATGGACGCGGACACATCGAGCGCGGTGACCGAGCAGCCGTGTCGCGCGAGTCCTCGTGCGACGGTGCCAGTGCCGGAGCCGACATCCACGGCACGGAGTCCGGGGCGGAGGACGTTCTCTCGGGCCAGACGGGTGAAGAAGGCGTCCGGGAAGCCCATGCGGTGTTTCGAGTAGTCCTCGGACGTGCGACCAAAGTCGACGACAGGCATGACAGTGCTCCTCTCGCGTCGTCCCGAGTGCCGAGTGAGCCCAAGGGCTCACATCGACAATGGAATCGAGTCGAGTCGACAATGCGTGTTCAGGAGGTTGCGGAGATATGAGTAGACGCAAGGGTGGACGCTCTCAATCTCGATTCGACCATCGACCCGAGGAGGAGCTCGTCACGGCGGTGGAGGCGGCGGCGCTCCTGGGGGTGAAGCGGGCGACGCTGTACACGTACGTGAGCCGAGGGCTCGTGCGCTGCGTGCCCGAGCCGGGGACGAAGGAGAACCGCTATGTGCGCTCGGATTTGGAGCGCCTGAAGACAAGGCATGACGCACGTGCGGGGCACGCGGCGGTGGCCTCGGGGGCGCTGCGCTGGGGTGAGCCGGTCATCGACTCGTCGGTGTCACAGGTGGGCGCGGAGGGGCTGGCGTACCGGGGACACTCGGCGGTGGCGCTGGCGCTGGCGGGGCGGAGTCTCGAAGCGGTGGCGGAGTTGCTGTGGACAGGGAGGCTCCCGGAGCAGGACCCACGGTGGGAGAGGGAGGAGCCACCGTTTCCACCGTCGGAGCTGGCGAGACTGTTGCCGCGAGACACACCTCCGGTGGCAGCGCTGTCCGCACTGGTGCCACTGCTGGCGGCCAGGGATGTGGTGCGCTTCGCCGCGCCGCCCGAACAGGAGAAGGCACGAGCGCGACGATTGCTGCGTCAGTTGGCGGCATGGGTGTGCGTGGCGCATGCACCAGGGCGGGTAGCTCGGGCACTGCGGGCGGGAACGGTGGCGGAGTCACTGGCGCTGGCGTGGGACACCAAGGTGAAGCGAGCACCGGAGTTGCTCAATCGCGCGCTCGTGTTGTGCGCGGACCATGAGCTGAATGTGTCGACCTTCACGGCGCGGGTGACGGCGTCATCGGGAGCGGACCTGTACGCATGCCTGTGCGCGGCACTGGGAGCGCTATCGGGTCCAAGGCACGGTGGTGCGTGTGACAGGGTGGAGGCGCTGTTGACGGAGGTGGGGAAGCCAGAGCGCGCGGCGGCCGTGGTGTACGAGCGGCTGCGCCGAGGCGAGGCAGTGCCCGGCTTCGGCCACCAGCTGTATCCCGAGGGAGACCCAAGGTCGCCGCCCATCATCGAGGCGGCAAGGGAGGTACGACCGGAGGCGCCGAGAGTCAAAGTGGCAAGAGCGGTCCAGGAGGCGATGACAGAAGCGGGACACCCAGCGCCGTCAGTGGACCTGGGACTGGTGATGCTGGCGGATGCGCTGGGCCTGCTCCCGGGAGCGGCGGCGACAATCTTCGCGGTGGGACGCGCGACGGGATGGGTCGCGCACATCCTGGAGCAAAGGGAACAAGGCCACCTGCTCCGCCCCAGGGCCCGCTATGTGCAATCGCCTCGGCAATGACTTCTCTTCCTACTCATGCTGCTGAGCAGACCTGGATGTTTGAATCGGAGAGCGTGGGATGAAGCCCCTGCACATCGTGGTGGCCCTCATCATCTTCGCGGCCTGCGTGGTCCTGTCGTGGCCCTACTGGATATTCGTTTCCAGAACCGACACAGGCGTCCCCCGTGGATTCTATGCCTGCGGCCCATTTGAAGAAGAGGGCACACTGCGCGTTCGGTATTGCATCGTCGGTGTCGACGGAATCATCCTGCGCGATGAGCGCACCGCGAGCGGTCGGACTGAACGCATCTGGTATTTGAATGCGAATGGCCGGACAGAATACGCCAGAGAGGTCATCAACCCATGAATCATCTGGGCTTGATGAACAAAGCCATTCCGAGACATACGCACAAGGCCTTTCGCTAAAGCCAGGCAACGAAGTCCGGCAATCTGACCGTCCTCATCCCAGAGTCGTGTCAGCCCGATAAAGAACACTGACCACCCGACAGAAACACGGCCTGTATCCTGAACAAGGATGTCGCCTTCCCGCCACCCCGCGCACTCCCAGGTTGGCCGCACGCTCCACACGGTGGACACTGCGCCCGTGGACCCACGACGCGCCTATCCCCGATTCGCCATCGCCTCCCTCTTGGGCAACGTCGCCTTCCTCGCCTCCTGGGGTGTCCTGCTCTCACGCCCCTCTGGATGGCTCGTGGCAGGCCCCATCCTCCTGGCCCTCTTCGTCATCCTCCGCGTGGGCGGCATGTGGCTCTACGCCCGCCAGCAGACGGAAGGCAGCCAGCGCATCCGCCGCGCCGCCATCTTCACCACCCTGCTCGCCTTCGTCGGCGTCGGCCTCTGGGTCCTCACCGCCGTGCGCGGCCCCACCATCAGCTTCTGACGCCGCCCCCCCAGAAACGCCTCGCGGGCGCTCCCAGAAGGCCCCAAGGCCCTCCAGAACGCGCCCGCGCGGTACATCAGCTCGCGGCCTCAGAGGGCCGCGTCAGCCCGTCACACGTTGAAGCGGAAGTGCATGCAGTCGCCGTCCTGCACGACGTACTCCTTGCCCTCCATCCGCAGCATGCCCTTCTCCTTCACCGCGGACTCACTGCCCAGCTTCACCAGGTCCTCCCAGCGCATCACCTCGGCCTTGATGAAGCCGCGCTCGAAGTCCGTGTGGATGACGCCCGCCGCCTGCGGCGCCTTGTAGCCCTTGTGAATCGTCCAGGCGCGGCACTCCTGCTCGCCCACCGTGAAGTATGTCCACAGGCCCAACAGCGTGTAGCCCGCCCGCACCACCTTGTGCAGACCCGGCTCCGTCAGCCCCGCGCTCTCCAGGAAGCCCGGGCGCTCGGCCTCGGGAAGCTGCTGGATTTCCGACTCCAGCGCCGCCGCGAGCACCACCACGTCGAAGCCCTCCTTCGCGGCCATCTCCTTCACCGCCGCGACGTGCTTGTTGGCGTCTTCCTTCCCAATCTCGCCCTCGCCGATGTTCGCCACGTACAGCACCGGCTTGTCCGTCAGGAGGAACAGGTCGTGGATGACGGCCTTCTCCTCCTCGGTCAGCTTCTGCGCCCGCACCGTGATGGCGGCATCCAGCCCGGCCTTCACGCGGTCCAGCAGGGCGACCTCGGCCTTGGCCTCGTCACCGGCCTTGCCGCCCATCTTCGTGTTCTTCAAGGAGCGCTCGCGGCGCTTCTCCACCGTCTCCAGGTCCTTGAGGCACAGCTCCGTGTCGACCACGTCCCGGTCCCTCACCGGATTCACCCCGCCCTCGACGTGGGTGACGTTGTCGTCCTCGAAGCAGCGCAGCACGTGCAGCACCGCGTCCACCTGGCGGATGTTGCCCAGGAACTGGTTGCCCAAGCCTTCGCCCTTGGAGGCGCCGCGCACCAGGCCGGCGATGTCCACGAACTCCAGCGACGTGGGGACCTTCTTCAGCGGCTTGATGAGCTCGGAGAGCTTGTCCAGCCGCTCGTCCGGCACGGGCACCACGCCCACGTTGGGCTCGATGGTGCAGAAGGGGTAGTTGGCCGCCTGTGCGCCCGCGGCCGACAGCGCGTTGAACAGGGTGGACTTGCCCACGTTGGGCAGCCCGACGATTCCGATGGATAGCGCCATGGTGATTCCCTGGAACACGCGCGCCGGGGGGCGCGCTTCCCCGAACTAGGCCGACCGGCGGACGCCGGCGTTGCCGGAGCCGCTCAGCGGAAGGCCCTTCACGAACTGCTCGGCCAGCGCGCGGTGCTTGCTGTCGTCCATGCGCTCGCCGATGAGCTTGCCGGCCACATCCATGGCCAGGTCCACCGCCATGGCGCGGACCTCGGCGATGGCCTTCGTCTTCTGCTCGTCGATTTCACGACGCGCGCTCAGCTTCAGCTCCTCCGCCTCCTTGCGGCTCTTCGCCATCAGCTCCTCGCGGAACTTCTCCATCTCCTGCTGGTTGCGGCGCGTCTCCTCGGCGGCCTGACGGCGGGCCTCGGAGATGGCCGTCTTCTGGTCGGCCAAGAGCTTCTCCGCCTCGGCGCGCTCACGCTTGGCGCTCTCGATGGCGGCGGAAATCTGCTTCTCACGCTCCTCGACCAGCTGAAGGATGGGTCCCCACGCCTTCGCCTTCAGGACGAAGAACACGATGACGAAGGTGACAAGGGTCCAGAAGATGAGGCCCGGCTGGACGCTCACGAGGCTGCTGGCGGCGAGGACGTTGGGCAGGAACATGGTGGCGTGTCCGGCGTGAGGGAGGAGACAGCGAGGGAGTCTTCAGGGTGAAACAGCCTGCGAAGAGGCACCGGCACCCGCGATGTGACCCGCGAGCACCGGCGCTTCCCAGGCACCTGCGTTGAAACTAGGCGGTCTTGGTCGCCAGCAGAACGCAAACAACCAGCGCGAACAGCGTGGCGCCTTCGATGAGGGCCGCGGCGATGATCATCGTGGTGCGGATGTCGCCACCGGCGGCGGGCTGACGGCCCGTGGCGTCCATGGCGGCGGCGGCGAGCTTACCGATGCCGAGCGCGGCACCGATGATGGACAGGCCAGCGCCGAAACCGGCGGCGAGGAAGGCAAGAGCGAGGTTGGTCATGGCGGTGCTTCTCTTTTCTAGCGAAGGACCCACTTGTGGGGGGGTCGTGATTCCCTTCAGGACTACCTCTGACGGCCTTTCGAACCGCCAGGTCTTCTACGCGGGGCGCTCGACTGCTCGCGCCCCGCTAACCTGTCTCAGGCGTGCGCCTTGCCGTGGTCGTGGCTGCCGCCCAGCTCGGAGTGGCCGTGGCCGTGGCCGTGGTCATCCGCGTGGCCGTGGTCGTCGTGGTGATGGCCCGTGGCCACCGCCATGCCGATGAACAGCGCCGACAGCAGCGTGAAGACGTACGCCTGCACGAAGGCCACGAACAGCTCCAGCAGGTAGATGGCGAACGCGAAGGGCACGCTCACCACCGCCACCGCGGGATGGCCGAGGATGAAGATGAGGCCGATGAGGAAGAAGAGGACGATGTGGCCCGCCAGCATGTTGGCGAACAGACGCATCGTGAGCGCGAAGGGCTTGGAGATGAGCCCGAGGATTTCCACGGGGATCATGATGATCCACAGCGACCAGTGCACGCCGCCCGTCAGGTGCTTCAGGTAGCCGCCCAGGCCCGCCGAGCGGATGCCCGCAGCCTGCGTCACGAAGAAGGTGCACAGCGCCAGGCCGCACGTGACGGCCAGGTTGCCGGTGGCCGTGGCCATCCAGGGGACGAGGCCCAGCAGGTTCATGAAGAGGATGAAGAAGAACGCGGTCAGCAGATACGGCACGTAGCGCGGGCCGTCCTCCTTGCCGATGTTCTTGATGGCCATCTCGTCACGAACGAAGAGCACCAGCATCTCGATGAGGTTGGCGCCCGTACCGCGCGGCACCAGCTTCGTCTTGTCGCGGCTGCTCCAGATGAAGATGGTGGCCAGGAGCAGCAGCGCCGCCAACCACATCATCACCGTGTGCTTGGTGATGGAGAGGTCCAGGCAGCCCGCCATCAGCCCCGGCCAACCCGTGGGCGCCACCAGCCCGTGGTCCGTCATCACCGGCTCGCAGCTGCCGATGCGCAGCGGCGGAATCGCGCCCAGGTGGATGGGCTGGCTGAGCGGGACCTCGAGCTCGAAGTCGTTCGTGTCCGCGACGTGGTGGAGGATGTAGTCCGGAACACTCGGCTCGCTTCCCTCACCGTGGCCCCCGGACTCCGAAGCCCACGCCGTGGCCACGAACAGAGAGGCGAACAGCACCATTGCCTTGCGCATCACTCGTCTCCGCCCGCCGCGCCCTTGGACGCGGCCATCACGTAGCTGACTTCAATCCATTGCAGCGCGAAGTAGACGCCAAAGAAGCCGGCGATGAACGGCACCGGCTGCAGACCTCGCGAAATCATCCCCAAGAGCCCCACCAACACCGCCACCGCCCGCAGGCCGAAGACCACCGCCACCACCTTCATGGCCGCCTTCAGGTCTTGCTTCACCGCCCGCCGCTTCAACAACAGCGCCACCACGCCCGTCACCGCCGCCAGACCCACACCCCACAGCGCCGACACCCGGTTTTCCACCACCGTCGGCAACAGCCCCGCCACGGCCGCGCCCACCAC
>NZ_JABUMQ010000411.1:0-8574 GCF_013336645.1 Myxococcus sp. CA039A
GCCATGAACACCATTCTCGCTGATTGAGGACCGGCTGGAAGGTTCTCAGGCCCGGGTCGTCCGAAGTTGTCCAGGTCCGGTGGATTCCGGGGTCATCCCGGCACCGAGGACCTCGTGAATGCTGGCCTGTTCAGGGACCGCGAATCTAGAGTGGCGGCCACACGCACAAAGACGGACCCCTCAGGAGGAATGGCGCAAGTGACTCCCCCACCCATCCGGCTCTTCAATACGATGACCATGCAGAAGGAGCTGCTGGAGCCCGCTGTCCCGGGCTGCGTCGGGGTCTACGTCTGTGGTCCTACCGTCTACAGTTACATTCATATCGGGAATGCTCGCACCTTCACGTCCTTCGACGTGGTGGTCCGCTATCTCCGGTACCGGGGCCTGAAGGTTCGCTACGTCCGGAACTTCACGGACGTGGACGACAAGATCATCAAGGCCGCGCACGAGACGGGAGAGGCCCCCGTGGCATTGGCCGCGCGCTTCGTGGACATCTTCCACGAGGACGTCCGGGCGCTCCACATGCAGGACCCGGACGTGGAGCCGAAGGTGAGCGACCACCTTCCCGAAATCATCGCCATCATCCAGAAGCTGGTGGACAAGGGCTTCGCCTACGCGTCCCAGGGTGACGTGTACTTCTCGGTGAGCGCCGACAAGGACTACGCGAAGCTGTCCAAGCGACACCTGGACGAGCTGTGCGTTGGCGAGCGCGTGCAGCCGGGAGATCAGAAGCGCGAGCCGCTCGACTTCGCGCTGTGGAAGGGCGCCAAGCCAGGAGAGCCCGCGTGGGAGAGCCCGTGGGGGCTCGGCCGTCCTGGTTGGCACATCGAGTGCTCCGCGATGAGCGCGAAGTACCTCGGCGAGACGTTCGACATCCACGGCGGGGCGTTGGACCTCATCTTCCCCCACCACGAGAACGAAATCGCGCAGAGCGAGTCCGCCAACGGGCAGCAGTTCGCGAAGTACTGGATGCACTGCGGCTTCCTGGACCTCGAAGGCGCGAAGATGTCCAAGTCGCTGGGCAACGTGGTGCGCCTGCGCGACGCGCTGGAGAAGGTGGACGCGGAGGCCCTGCGCTTCTTCTTCCTCTCCACGCACTACCGCCATCCGCTCAGCTTCTCCGACAAGGCCCTGGCCGACTCGGAAGCGCGCATGGAGTACTTCTACGAGACGCTGCGCAAGGTGGACGAGCGCCTCACGGGCAAGGACTTCGGCACGGGAGCGCTCCACGGCGAGCCGCACCGCTTCCTCGCGGAGTTCGAGTCCTCCATGGACGACGACTTCAACAGCGCGGGAGGCCTGGGCGCGCTGTCCGGCCTCTTCGGCCTGATGAACGAGCTGACCGACAAGCCGCCGGTGAAGGACAAGCCGATGGTGGGGCGGACGCTTCAGGCGTTGCGTGAGGACGTGCGCAAGGTGTCCGGTGTGCTCGGCCTGTTCGAAGACGACCCGAGCGCGTGGCTCCTGCGCCGTCGTGAGCGCGCGGTGCGCGAGCGCGGCATCGACGTGGCGGAGGTCGAGCGGCTGCTCGGTGAGCGGACGACCGCTCGGGCCGCGAAGGACTTCGCCGCGGCGGACCGGGTGCGGGCCACGCTGAAGGAGAAGGGCGTGGAAATCATGGATACGGCTGGCGGCACCTCGTGGAAGGTGGCGACCGCGCAGGGCTGAAGGGCTGCGGTGCCCCGGGCCTTCGTGTTAGGGCTCGGGGCACCATGAAGCATGTGCTGTCACTGTTCCTGGCCCTGACGTCCGTTCCCGCGCTCGCCCAGCGAGTGCCCTTGAGCACTCCCGCGGAGAAGGCCGCCGCGAGCAGCATCGACCCGGATGTGTTGCGCGCGCACGTGCGCTTCCTCGCGAGTGACCTGCTCGAGGGTCGAGGCCCTGGCACCCGGGGCGACGCGCTGGGGCAGGCGTACATCGCGGCGCAGCTGGAGGCCCTGGGGCTGAAGCCCGCGGGCACCGACGGCACGTTCTTCCAACCGTTCGACCTGGTGGGTGTCACCGGCCATCCGGAGACGATGTCCATCCGCGCGCCGCTGGGCGCCGCGGAGCTGAAGTTCCACGAGGACTTCATCGCGGTGTCGGGCGTGCAGGTGCCCGAGGCGAAGCTGGACGCGTCCGAGCTCGTCTTCGTGGGCTACGGCATCCAGGCGCCCGAGTACGCGTGGGACGACTTCAAGGGGATGGACCTGCGCGGCAAGACGCTGCTCATCCTCAACAGCGACCCGGAGGATGATCCCCGGCTCTTCGGGGGGCGCACGCGCCTCTGGTACGGCCGCTGGGATTACAAGTACGAGCAGGCGGCGAAGGTGGGCGCGGCGGGCGCCATCATCCTCCACACCACGGCCAGCGCGGGTTACCCGTGGCAGGTGGTGCAGTCGTCGTGGACGGGCGAGCAGTTCGAGCTGCCCGCGACGTCGGGCCCCCGTCTTCAAGTGAAGGCCTGGGCCACCGAGGACGCCACGCGCCGGGTGTTGCAGCTCGCGGGGCGGGAGTTGGAGACGCTCCGTGCCGCCGCGCAGTCGCGCGACTTCCAGCCGGTGCCGCTGGGCGTGACGGTGTCCACGCGCTTCGCGAACGACGTCCGTCGTCGCCCCACGGCCAACGTGCTGGCGATGCTGCCCGGCAGCGACGCGAAGCTGTCCGGCGAGGTGGTGCTCTACAGCGCGCACCATGACCACCTGGGCAAGAAGGAGGGTGGCAAGCCAGGTGAGGACACCATCTACAACGGAGCGCTCGACAACGCGGCGGGCGTGTCCGCGATGCTGGCGGTGGCGCGGGCGTACCGTGCGATGCCGCAGGCGCCGCGCCGCTCCATCCTCTTCGCCGCCGTGGCGGCCGAGGAGCAGGGGCTGTTGGGCTCGCAGTACCTGTCCGAGCATCCGCCCGTGCCGGCCGGCCGCATCGCCGCCAACGTCAACATCGACGGCGCCAACATCCATGGCCGCACGCGCGACATCACCGTCATTGGCCTGGGCAAGTCCAACCTGGATGGCGTCATCACCGCGCTGGCGAAGACGCAGAACCGCGTGGTGAAGGCGGACCAGCTTTCGGACCGGGGCTTCTTCTACCGCTCGGACCAGTTCAACTTCGCGCGGCGCGGCATCCCCGCCGCCTACTTCGGCAGCGGCATGGACTTCATCGGTCGCCCGGAAGGATGGGGCCGCCAGCAGCGCGAGGCCTGGGAGGCGAAGCATTACCACCAGCCGTCCGACGAGCTGCGCCCGGAGTGGGACATGACGGGCGCGGTGGAGGACGCACGCCTTTTCTTCCTGCTGGGGGCCCATGTCGCCCGCGCTCCGGAGCTGCCGCGCTGGAACAAGGGGGACGAGTTCGAGGCCGCTCGCCTGGAGGCGCTGGAGGCACTCAAGGCCCCCCGGACGCCGCCCTCCGAGGGGGCATCGAAGTAGGGCTGGAAGCGCTCCGTCCGCCGCTCGACGGGCGGGTACAAATGTCCAGTGTTTCGCCCCGCGAGGGTGTTAAACCTCGCGGATATGCCTGAGTTCCAGATCGTCAGCGACCACCAGCCCGAGGGGGACCAGCCGAGGGCCATTGGCGAGCTCACGGAGGGCGTGCTTCGGGGCGACCGCTACCAGACGCTCCTGGGCGTCACGGGGTCCGGCAAGACGTTCACCATGGCGAACATCATCGCCAAGGTGCAGCGGCCCACCCTGGTCATCGCCCACAACAAGACGCTGGCCGCCCAGCTCTACGGTGAGTTCAAGAGCCTCTTCCCGAACAACGCCGTCGAGTACTTCGTCTCGTACTACGACTACTACCAGCCCGAGGCCTACGTCCCGTCGTCGGACACCTTCATCGAGAAGGACTCGTCCATCAACGACAACATCGAGCGGATGCGCCACTCGGCCACCCACTCGCTGCGCACGCGCGACGACGTGGTGATTGTCGCCAGCGTGTCCTGCATCTACGGCCTGGGCGCGGCCCGGAGCTACGTGGACCTGGCGGTGCGCGTGGACGTGGGCGGGGAGATGGGGCGCGACACGTTCATGCGCCGCCTGGTGGAGGGCCAGTACGACCGCAACGACATGGACTTCCACCGGGGCACCTTCCGCACGCGCGGCGACACCGTGGAGGTGTTTCCCGCCTACGAGGAGGAGCGCGCGGTGCGCATCAGCTTCTTCGGCGACGAGGTGGAGCGAATCACCGAGTTCGACCCGCTGCGCGGCGTCACGTTGGGCACGCTGGACAAGATCGTCATCTTCCCCGCCAGCCACTACGTCGCGGGCGAGGACGTGCGCACGCGCGCGCTGCAGACCATCCGCGACGAGCTGTCCGAGCAGCTCCAGACGTTCAAGCGCGAGGGCAAGCTGCTGGAGGCGCAGCGGCTGGAGCAGCGCACGATGTTCGACCTGGAGATGATTGAACAGGTCGGCTACTGCAACGGCATCGAGAACTACTCGCGGCACTTCTCCGGCCGCGCCACGGGCGAGCCGCCCCCGTGCCTCATCGACTACTTCCCGCGCAACCTGCTGGTCCTCATCGACGAGAGCCACCAGACGGTGCCGCAGATTGGCGCGATGTACCGGGGAGACCGCGCGCGCAAGGAGACGCTGGTCACCTTCGGCTTCCGCATGCCCAGCGCGCTGGACAACCGCCCGCTGAAGTTCGGTGAGTTCGAGGAGCTGGTGCCCCAGGCCGTCTTCGTCTCGGCGACGCCTTCCGAGTACGAGCTGCAGAAGTCCCAGGGCGTGGTGGTGGAGCAGATCATCCGCCCCACCGGCCTGACGGACCCGGAGGTCGAAACGCGCCCTGTTGGCAACCAGGTGGATGACCTGCTCGAGGAGGTCCGCCTGCGTGTCACGCGCGGCGAGCGTGTCCTGGTGACGACGCTCACCAAGCGCATGGCGGAGGACCTCACCGAGTACTACGCGGACGTGGGCGTGCGCGTGCGCTACCTGCACTCGGACATCGACGCGATTGAGCGCATGGCCATCATCAGGGACCTGCGCAAGGGCGAGTTCGACGTGCTGGTGGGCATCAACCTCCTTCGCGAGGGCCTGGACATCCCCGAGGTGTCCCTGGTCGCCATCCTCGACGCGGACAAGGAGGGCTTCCTGCGCAGCCACGTGTCGCTCATCCAGACCATCGGCCGCGCCGCGCGCAACCTGAATGGCCGCGTCATCATGTACGCGGACTCCATCACCGACTCGATGAAGAAGGCGCTGGAGGAGACGACTCGCCGCCGCGAAATCCAGCGGCAGCACAACAAGGCTCACGGCATCACCCCTCGCTCCATCAAGAGCAACATCCTCAACTTCTCCGACCACGCCTACGACGCGGAGGGCGGCGGCACGTTGCCCATGGCGGCCGAGGGTGAGGACGACTTGCTCGAAGCGAAGGAGATCCGGCGGCTGGTGAAGGAGTTCACCGAGGAGATGCAGCGCGCCGCCGAGTCGATGGAGTTCGAGAAGGCCGCCGAGTACCGGGACAAGGTCCAGTTGCTCAAGGACATGGACCTGGGGCTCAAGCCCGCCTCGCGCTTCCTGCTGAAGGGGCCCACGAAGGCGCCGGACGAAGCCCCGAAGCGTGGACGGGGCAAGGGCGGCCGGGCGCGAGGGCGCCGTTAGGAGGCGTCTGCCATGGACGTGAAGCTCCAGGAGAAGCTCGACGCCCTTCCCACCGAGCCCGGCGTGTACCTGATGAAGGACCGCCGGGGGCAGATCATCTACGTGGGCAAGGCCATCAACCTGCGCAGCCGCGTGCGCTCGTACTTCACGCGCACCGGGGACACGCGCGTCTTCGTGTCGCTGCTGGATGAGCTGCTCGGCGACCTCGAGACGGTGCTCGTCCACAACGAGAAGGAGGCGCTGCTCCTCGAGAACGAGCTCATCAAGAAGCACCGGCCGCGCTTCAACGTCCTGCTCAAGGACGACAAGCAGTTCATCTCCCTGCGCCTGGACCGCACCCACGCGTACCCGCGCCTGGAAGTCGTCCGCAAGTACGAGCGCGACGGCGCGCGCTACTTCGGCCCGTACTCCAGCGCGGGCGCCATCCGCGAAACGCTGCGCATCATCAACCGCTACTTCCGCCTGCGCACCTGCACGGACCACGTGCTGGCCAACCGCAAGCGGCCCTGTCTGCTGTTCCAGATCGGCCGCTGCCCGGCGCCCTGCGTCCACCCGGTGCCCGAGGACGACTACCACCGCAGCGTGGACGAAGTGGTGATGTTCCTGGAGGGCAAGGCCAGCGAACTGGTGGAGGGTCTCCGCCTGCGCATGAAGCGCTCCGCCCAGGAGCTGAAGTTCGAGGAGGCCGCGCGGGTCAGAGACCAGCTCCTGGCGATTGAGCGCAGCCTGGAGCGCCAGAAGATCGCCACCACGGACTTCAAGGACCAGGACGTCTTCGCGCTGTTCCGCGAAGGCGACCGCATCATGTTCTACGTCCTCTGGGTGCGGCAGGGCCGGCTCAACGGCGGCCAGGCGTTCCCCTTCGGCAACCAGGAGTTCCCCAACGAGGAGCTGCTCGCCTCGTTCGTGAACCTCTACTACGACCAGGGCAGCTTCGTGCCGGAGGAGGTGCTGCTTCCGCTGGACCCCGAGGACGGCACCGACGGACTCGAAGGCCTGCTCTCCGAGCGGAAGGGCGAGCGCGTGCGCGTGCTGGTCCCCAAGCGGGGGGAGAAGCACGAACTGGTGCAGATGGCGGTGAAGAACGCCGAACAGGCCTTCGTGGAGCGCCGCCGCACCAAGGACGAGACGGACCAGGTCCTCTCACGCCTCCAACAGCGGCTGAACCTCAAGAACTTTCCGCGCCGCATGGAGTGCTTCGACATCTCGCACTTCCAGAGCTCCGCCATCGTCGCCTCGCAGGTGGCCGTCACGGATGGCGACGCGGACAAGTCCCGGTACCGGAAGTACAAGATAAAGACGCTGGAGAAGCAGGACGACTTCGCGAGCATGTACGAGGTCGTGACGCGGCGCCTCAAGCGAGGGCTGGAGGACGGCGACCTGCCGGACCTGCTCGTCATCGACGGCGGCAAGGGGCAGCTGGCGAGCGCGCACGCGGCCATGAAGGACCTGGGCGTGGACTCCGTCGACGTGGTGGGCCTGGCCAAGAGCCGCGACTTGGAGGTCTTCGACCGGGATGCGGAGAGCGCTCGAAGCCCCGAGCGGGTGTTCGTCGTGGGGCGAAAGGACCCCATCGTCCTGGCTCAGAACTCGGCGGAGATGTTCATGCTGACGCGCATGAGGGACGAGGCGCACCGCTTCGCCATCACCTTCCAGAAGCAGGTGATGCGCAAGAGTCGGGTGCGTTCGGCGCTGGAGGACATCCCGGGAGTGGGGGAGGTGCGGCGCAAGACGCTCTTGCGGCACTTCGGTTCACTCAAGCGCGTGGGCGAGGCGAGCATCGAGGAGCTGGCCGACGTGGTGGGCCCCGCCGTCGCTGAGCGTGTCCATGCGGGGCTTCACGGACACCCCGACGAAGAGGAGGAAGACCCTGTCCGGGAAGCATCCCTCGACGATGCCGTCGAACCGGCGAACGAAAAATCGCAGGGAGGGTCGCCACCCGGTGCCGCGTGATTAATTTCCACTTCGGACTGCGGGGGAAGTGCGCTGGAACCGCGACGTTCCTGGGGTTTTTAATTGCGACTGGGCTCGGCGCTGATTTATAGCGGTTGACGATTCGAGCCGTCCAAAGAGGGCGAGGGACCGACATGAGGCTGTATCCGAAGGTGATCCCGATCATCTCGCGAGAGGCGATTCAGCAGCTCATGCAGGATGGGGACATCGAGGTGGAGCCGATGCGCGTGGCGGACGCCGAGATGGACCTGTCGGCCATCATGCGTGAGTACCTCGCGAATGAAGAGCGTGTGAACCAGGCGACGCGCGAGGCGTTGGAGCGTCGCGGATATGACTACTCCAAGTTCAACCAGGTGAAGCGCGAGATGGCGGATGTCCGCGGCTTCAAGATGGGCGACGAGGGCATCGAGTACGTCATCAACCAGATGATCGAATTCCTCCTCATCAGCCGGAACGTGGAGGAGGTCTACTCGGCCGACAACTCGCTGCGTCAGAAGATTTTCGCGGTGATGAAGCGGCACCTGGACGTGGATGATGAAATCGACAAGGAGGCTCGCTCCCGCCTGAAGCACCTGCAGGAGGGCACCAGCGCCTTCGACATCGAGTACAACAAGACGGTGGAGCAGATCCGCCGGGCTCGAGGCCTCATCTAGTTTTCTTGGGGGAGAGGGGACTGCCGTTCCCCGCTCCGCTGCCTACCTTGTTTTACAAGGAGGCAGCGTCGATGGCGGGACCTCTCACCGTGTTTCTCTTGTCCGGGTTGCTGGCCGCGGGGCCAGGCGGGTTCACGTTCGAGGGCCGGCAGGCCAGCGCGCGGACCGAGCAGCCGGACGCCTTCTTCATCCAAGGACCGCTGCCCTTCACGGACCTGGCCGAAAGCGGCCGAGGGAGCGCGGACCTCACCGTCGAGGACCGGGTCGACGCCCCCGAAGCCACGTACGGCGACAAGGCGAGCTTCTCCGCGTCTTTCCGCCTGGGGGCCACCGACTACCGGGTGGAGCTGTCCCAGGCCGGTTTCCCGCCCGCCCAGGCC
>NZ_JABUMQ010000412.1:0-8574 GCF_013336645.1 Myxococcus sp. CA039A
GTCCCGCACCCCCTGGCCCGGCCCCTGTTGGGCATGCTCTTCAAGTACCGCATCGCCAACTTCCCGCCCCCGGAGCTGGACCACATCCAGTTCCTGTGCGCCGTGGACGGCAGCCGCTGGGTGCAGGACGTGGCCTGGAAGCCCCACTACTCCATGCGGGAAACCATCCGCGCGGTGCAGGCCGAGTAGGGAAGGAAAGTCCGAGGGTTCCCTGACACGGTTGTCGTGCATGGCACGACGCCGGAGGCTGGACCCTCTGACAGGAGTGTCAGCACCCCGACGGCCTGCCCCCCTCATTGTCGGGCGGCCGCGAGTGCAAGCCCTTGAATCTCCAATGCAGGGCCCCGCACGCCACCCCCGGTGCGCGGAGTGGCATCGCCATTGCTCTAGGTTCCGGCGTCACCGCGCGGCGACGCGGGCCTGAACAACACCGTCGCCCCGCTCACATGTCAGGGCGCTCCATTGGGGAGCTCCCGACGCCCATCGACTCGGCCGGCCCCGAGCCGATGGGCGGATTCTTGTAGGGCACTCCATTGGGGAGTTCCCGACGCCCATCGACTCGGCCGGCCCCGAGCCGATGGGCGGATTCTTGTAGGGCGCTCCATTGGGGAGCTCCCGGCGCCCACCGCCTCGGCCGGCCCCGAGTCGGTGGGCGGTTTCTTTTCAGGGCAGCGCGCCCTTCAGCTCGTCCACGAAGGGCCCCGCGTCCTGCCGCTCCAGGAGCCACACGCCGTCCCGGAAGACGAACTCCGAGACGACGACGGCGGTGTTCTCCGAGGCGGACGGCAGGCGCATCCACTGGATGCGGCTCTGCACCGTGGCGTGCGCCCCGTCCTCGGCCAGCCGCACCTCCTCGATTTCGTAGTCGGTGATGGAGAGGTCCCGCTCGTCATGGAGCTCGACGCGGGCGCGCGAGAACGCCGCGCGGCGCTCCGGGACGAGGAGGCGGGAGGCGCTCCGGAAATCCTTCCACCGGATGAGCTGGTGGAACTTGTCCACGGTGGGCTTGAGTTCTTCCAGGTCGGATTTCTTGGATACGGTTGCGCATCCCGACAGGGCGAGCGCGAGAAACAGGGCAGGCAGGCGATTCACAGGGGGAACGGTAGCATCCGGTGGCCGCCCGGGACGAGAGCACGGTGGTATGGTCCCGCTCCCCCGCCCGAGCACCGGAGTCGCAAGCCCACATGGCCAAGTCGATGGTGGAGCGTTACGAGCAGCTCCTCCGGCAGGACCCCACATCTTCCGTCTTCGTCGAACTGGCCAAGGCCCTGCTGGAAAAGGGGGACGCGGCACGCGCCATCGAGGTGTGTGAACAGGGCATCTCCCACCATCCGTCCTCGACGGTGGGACGCGTGCTCTGGGGCAAGGCGCTCATCCACCTGGGCCGCCCCGCGGAGGCGATGGAGCAGTTCGACAGGGCCATCGCCATCGAGAAGGACAACCCCTACGCCTACAACCTGATTGGCGAGGTGTTGCTCCAGCGCGGGCTGTACCGCTCGGCGCTGCCGCTGTTGCGAAAGGCGGTGGCACTGCAACCCAATGACGGCCGCGTGAAGCTGTGGCTGGAGCAGGCCCAGCAGGCGCTGGCCGGTGGACCGGCTCCCGTCTTCGCCGACCTGATGGGGCTGGAGAAGACCGCGCAGTCGTCGGAAGGGGAGTCCGACGCGGAAGCGAAGGTCGAGAGCGACGACGCCGAGCCCGCGCCCGTGACCGCGTCTCCGATGGCGGCCGCGAGGCTCCGGGCCGCCGCGCTCGGAGATACCGCGAAGGCCGCGACGGCTTCGGGTCCCGGGGCCGCGAGGAACGCGGGCGCCCGTGCCGCCGCTGACCTGGCGAGCGCCGCGGCGGCGGGTGGGCGCGCGAGCGTGGGGGACGTCCCCGCTCGCGAGGGCGACGCGGATTCGGCGGGGGGCGTGAGTGCCTCCGGCTCCACCGCTGACGCTGGAACCTCCGAGGACACGGCGGCGGGCACCGGGGGCGCTCGCACCCGCTCGGGTGAGCATCCTGCCGCGTCCGCGGCGGGGTCTTCGCTGGGGCTGATTGACCGGCCCGTGCCGGTGCTGGTGCCCTCGCTCGGTTCCGAGCTGCCGAGCCTGGACCTGTCGTTGTCGGATGAGGATGACGCTCCTCGGCCGTCGGGCTCGGAGCCTGAGTCTGGCGCGCGGACGGGAGAGGGCAACGAGCCCCCGCCCCAGGATTCGCTGGGAGCTGCCTCCGACACGGCGGGGGCTTCTGAAGACCCGACGTCCACGGGCGAAGGGGAGGCGGGGACCGCGCCTGCCGACTCCGACGACGACGTGCTGCTGCGCTCCAGCGAGTTCACCACCGCGAAGCCGGTGATTCCCGCCGCGTCCGCCGACTCCGACGACGACGTGCTGCTGCGCTCCAGCGAGTTCACCACCGCGAAGCCGGTGATTCCCGCCGCTTCGGGAGGACTCCTCGGAGATCTGCCTCCGCCGGATCCCACCGCGCAGAATCCCGTGGTCGCTCGCGCACAGCCCGCGACGCGGGGCTCGGGCTCCAAGCGCTCGTTGCTCGACGACCTGCCGGAGGCCTCCGAGGCCGCTGGGAGCGCCGCGAAACCCAAGGCGGGTCAGCCCAAGCAGGACACCGAAGCGCTCACCGCCGCCTACGAGAAGGAGCTGCGCCAGAAGCTGGTGCGCGAGGCGGCGAAGACGTCCTTCCTCAAGCGCAACGGCGTGAAGGTCGCCGGAGTGACGGCGCTGGCGATGGTGCTCATCACCATCGTCGTCGGCTTCCTCCGGATTCGCGCGGCCACCGGTGGCCAGACGCTGAACGAGGCGCTGGCCCGGGCCGAGGACCTCATCACCCAGGACACGCGCGCCTCGCTGGATGGGGCGTTGCAGCAACTGGGTCGCGCCCTGGAGATGGACGAGGGCAGCAGCCGCGCCTGGGCCCTCACGGCCTGGACGCATGCGCTCCTCTTCTCGGACCACGGCATGTCTCCGGAGGACCGCCTCAAGGCGCTGGAGGCGCTGGAGAAGCCGGGCGTGAAGGAGGCCGCGCCGGGACTGGTGCTCACCACCAATGTCCTCGTGGCGGATGACCGGGGACGGGAGCCGGCGCGCCGCGCGCTGCTCACCGCGATGGACGAGAGCACCGAGGCCCAGGCGCTCGCGGCGAGCATCCTCCTGGCGTCGAAGGACGAGAAGAAGGCGCTGGAGCGGTTCGACCGCGCGCTGCGAACCTCGCCCGCCAACGTGCGGGCCCTGGTGGCGCTGGGCGGCTACTACCTGGCGTCGGAGGACTTCCCGCACGCCATCGAGATGTTCGAGAAGGCGCGCACCAAGTCTCCCAAGCACCCCGTGGCGCGCATCGGTCAGGCGGAGGCCCGGCTCGCGCTGGAGCAGGAGCTGGACGCCTCGCTCGCGGATGTGGCGCCGCTCGCGGAGGACAAGGCGCTGCCGGCGGACCTCAAGTCGCGCCAGCAGTTGGTGCACGGCCGGTTGTTGTCCGCCGTGGGCAAGCACGACGAGGCGCGCACGTTGCTCGGGAAGGGCACGCAGGGGGCACTGGCCTTCGACTTCCAGCTCGCGCTGGGGGCCGCCAGTCGCGCCGCGGGGAAGCTGGATGCGGCGCAGGCCGCGTACGAGGCGGCCCTGAAGCTGCAACCCAAGAGCGACGAGGCCCGTGAGGGGTTGGGCCGCACGCTGCTGGACAGGGACCGCGAGCGCGACGTGCTGACGCGCCTGGAGGCCGACAGTGGCCGCAAGGTGTCCCTGGTGCGAGGCGCGGCGTACGCGCGGCTCGGGGATTGGAAGCGCGCCCGGGCGGAGCTCGCGCGCACGCGGGTGAACGAGCGCTACCCTCCGGAGGCGGTGTCGCTCCTGGCCCTGGCGGATGCGGCGGAGGGCAACGCGCCCCAGGCCCGCGAGCTGCTCGAGAAGGCGCTGGCCGCCTCCAAGCGCCCGCGTAACGACATGCGACTGGCGCTGGGGCAGGTGTACTGGCGTGAGCGCGCCTTCGACAAGGCGCAGGCCCAGTTCGAGGAGGCGCAGAAGGACCCGCGCGACTACGAGGCCTCCTGCTCGCTGGGGCGGCTGCTCCTGTCTCGTGGCCTGCCGGACATGGCCCTCAAGCCGTTGACGCAGGCGGTGGAGCGCAACGGCGCGCACGGCGAGTCGCGCGACGCGCTGGGCCGCACGCTGCTGGCGATGGGGCGCACTCCGGAGGCCCTCAAGCAGTTCGAGGCCTGGCAGTTGGACAACCCCGGCAGCGCCGCCGCGCACAAGGGCTTCGCGCTGGCCCTCTTCCACGCCGGACGCCGCAAGGAGGCGGAAGGGGCCGCGGGTCGCTCGGCGAAGCTGGCGCCCGACGACGCGGAGGCGCACCGGCTGCGCGCGGCCATCCTGTTCGCCTCGGGTGACGCGAAGAGTGGCTTCTCCGCCCTGGAGCGCGCCAACAAGCTGGACCCGAAGGACCCGGACACCTTCTGCGAGATTGCCCACGCCTTCCTGCGGCAGGGCAACGTCGACAACGCGGACGCGGCCTTCGCGGCGGCTCGGCGCGAGGGGTCTGACGCCACCTGTGGCCGGGTGGGCGAACTCTACGTGCAGCTCCCCGGCGGAGGCCGAGGGGCGGCGCGGACGCTGGAGGACCTGGCCTCGCGCGCGCCCACCGTCTGGGACAAGGCCTTCGCCCAGGCCGCCATGGCCCGCGTGCTGTTGGGGGCCGGCGTATTGAAGGACGCGCGGGCGGCGGCGGAGGAGGCGGTGCGGCTGGCGCCGTTCCAGGGCCGCTCTCACCTGGCGCTGGGGTTGGTGGCCCTGAAGCAGCGGCAGGAGGCCGTGGCGAAGGCGTCGCTGCTGAAGGCCGTGGAGCTGGAGCCCACGGACGGCCCGGCGTACCTGGCCCTGGCGGATGTGCTGGTGCGCGAGTCGGCGGAGCTGAATCGGGCGGTGGAGTCCTACGAAGCCTTTCTCCGGCTGGCGGGTGGCAGCGAGGAGGCGGGGCGCGTAAAGAAGGCGCTGCCGTCCCTCAAGAAGAAAGCGGCTCGCTAGCGTGCGCCACCCTCCCTCTGGCCCCGGGCCCGAGTCCCCGCTGCTGCGCATCATGTGGGGCAACGCCTTCCTGCTGTCGGCGCTCTACCTGCTGGTGGGCGTCGTGGTGGAGGGCGCCCTGCGCCTGTTCCCCTCGAAGTTCCTCCAGCGCCTGTCGTTGTCGTTGGACTCGCTGCCGGCGCGTGCGCTGGAGCTGGTCGGCGCCATGGAGCCGCTGCGTACGGCCTTCTTCAACGGCCGCATTCCCGAGTACGGGGTGCGCCTCATTTTTGGACTCACCACGGTGGCGGTCATCTTCCTGCTCGCCCTGGTGGTCGGCACCGTCATGGGCAGCCTGCGCTACCTCATCGCCCGAGGGATGCGCCGAGGCGGAGGCAACGGCCCGTAGCCTCTTCCGTCGCGAAGACGGGGGGCACCGGCCGCGGGGCTCTTCGTCAGTTCGTACCCAGGGCCCGCCGGACGCGCGGCTTGCGTGGCGCCGCCAGGGGGGCTGCCTGGGGCTCATGCCCCGCGGCGCGCGCCATCAGGCAGATTTCGACGACCTTGGGGCCGAAGCGCTCCCAGCGACTCTCTCCCGTGCCCTTCACCGTGAGGAAGGCCTCCCGGTCGATGGGAAGCGTCGCCGCCAGCCCGAGCAGCGTGGCGTCGTTGAAGATGATGAAGGGCGCGACGCCCAGGTCCTTCGACAGCTCCTTGCGCCAGCGACGCAGCTCCGTGGAGGCCAGCTCGCTGTAGTTCAGCACCGGCTGCGCCGAGGCCGACGTGCGGCCTCGGGACGCGGTCGGCCCGCTCGAGAGCAGCACGGGCATCTTCGCGGGCGTGCACACGTCGCAGTTGCCGCAGGAGGTCTCCACGTCCTGCTGACCGAAGTAGTGGAGGACGGCGCGCCGCCGGCAGCGCTGCTCCCGGTCCGCGTAGGCGTAGTCCGTCATCCGCCGCAAGAGCTGGAGGTTCTGCCGCTCCTGCTCCCGGACGTGGCTCAGGTCCATGCCCAGCTCGCGGAAGGGCAGCCGCGCCAGCGCTCGGATGGAGCGACCGGAGAAGGGCCGCCGCACATTCACCACGCCCGACTTCTCCAGCAGACCCAGCGCGTGGCGCGCCTCGTCCACCGACAGACCGACGCGCCGCGCGAGGATGGTCAGCTCCGTGGTGACCTGCCGCCCGAGGGGAAACGTCTCCAGCAGGGACTTCAACAGCCGCTGCGCGTCCGCCGCATGCGGGTGCGCGGCCTGGGCCTTCTCCGTCAGCGTCAGCCCGTGCTCGCCCTCACCCCGTCCCCCGCGCTCCAGCTTCCCGGCGCGCTCGAAGATGCGCAGCGCCGCGGAGACCTCGAACTCACTGGCGTTCACCATCCCCGCCAGCACGTGCACGCCCCGCTCGAACTCCTCCACCGACTGGAGCACGCCCCACACGTCCGCGAGCACCGTCTCCGACGGGTGGCTGCCCTGGATGAGCCGCTCCTGGGTGTACACGTCCGAGTGGTTGAACAGCAGCACCGCGCGCGCGTCGCCGCCGTCCCGGCCCGCTCGGCCGATCTCCTGGTAGTACGCCTCCACCGCCCTGGGGATGTTGGCGTGCGCGACGAAGCGGATGTCCGACTTGTCGATGCCCATGCCGAACGCATTGGTGGCCACCGCCACCGCGTCCTTCGTGGACATGAAGGTGTCCTGCGCCCGCCTCCGCGCGTCGTCCTCCATGCCCGCGTGGTACAGCACCGCCTTCAGGCCCCGGCCATGCAGCTCCGCGAAGATGCCGTCCGCCGCGCGGCGCGTGGAGCAGTAGATGATGCCGCTGCCTCCCAGCGCCGCCAGCCGCGCGCAGGCCTCGTGACGGTCCGTGTCTCCGCCGACTTCCTGCTTGCCCAGGAACAGGTTGGGCCGGTCGAACCCCATGGCGAACTCGCGGGGCTCCTTCATCAGCAGCACCCGGACGATGTCCGCGCGCACTTCCGGCGTCGCCGTCGCAGTGAGCGCCACGGTGCGCGGTGGGCGCAGCTTCTTGCGCACCTGGCCGAGCTGCGCGTACTCCGGCCGGAAGTCGTGCCCCCACTGGGAGATGCAGTGCGCCTCATCCACGGCGAGCAGGTCCACGCCCACGTCGAGGACCGTCTGGACGAAGCTCGCGCTCCGGAAGCGCTCGGGCGCCACGTACAAGAGCTTGTACTCGCCCGCGCGCAGCCGGCGCATCCGCTCCGCCCGCTCCAGGTCCGACAGCGAGGAGTTGATGAACGTGGCGCTGATGCCGCGCGCGGTGAGCTGCTCCACCTGGTCCTTCATCAGCGCGATGAGCGGCGACACCACCAGCGTCAGCCCCGGCAGCAGCGTGGCCGGGAGCTGGTAGCACAGGCTCTTGCCCGCGCCCGTGGGCATCACCACCACGGTGTTGCGCCCGCTCAGCACGGTGGAGATGACCTCCGCCTGCCCGGGACGAAACTGCGTCAGTCCGAAGTGGCGCACCAGGCCCTGCTGAGCTTCCTCGAAGTAGGGCAGGGCCAACGGCATCGCTCGCATGTTCACCATCCTGGCCCGGCCGTCAACGGAAACGGCGCCTCGCCGCCCCTCACAGCTCGAGCCCCGGCGGCACGGGGACAGCCAGGCGGGCCCTCCTCAGCGCCACCTCCAGCACGCGCAGCGCTGTCGCGTCCGGCTCCCGTCGCCCATCCACCACCACGTCCCCTTCACGGGCGTCCGCTGGCAGCTCCACGCGCTCCACCGTGCAGGCCCGCCCGGTCTCCAGCCGCACCACCTGTGCCCGCGTGTCCTCCAGCAGCTCCACCTGCACCATCCCCACAAGACACCCCGCCATCACCCATCTCCTCCCGCCACGTTCCATTCCCGTTTCGACTCCCACTCCCCGTCCGGGAGCAGTCCCCGCTCCAGCATCGACACGAAGGCACCGTCTCCCACCACCAGATGGTCCAGCACCTTGAGGTTGAGCAGCTTCGCCCCCGCAACGAGGTGCCGCGTCAGCCCCACGTCCTGGATGCTGGGCTCCGGGTCCCCCGAAGGGTGGTTGTGCGCCAGGACGATGGCCGTCGCGCGGGAGACGAGCGCCGCGGCGAACACCTCCCGGGGGTCCACCGGGCACGTGTTCAGCGTGCCCTCCGCCACCCGCGCGTCATGCACCAGCACGTTGCGCGCGTTGAAGCACAGCACGTGGAAGACCTCCCGCCGCAGCGCGCCCAGCGCGGGCGTCAGGTACGCGTGAATCTCCCGGGGCGTGCGCAGCTTGGGACGCCGCTCCGGTGAACGCTGGGCGCGACGGCCCAGCTCCAGCGCCGCGAGCACCTGCGCGGCCCTCCGAGGCCCCAGGCCCGGCACCCCTCGGAGCTCCACAGGCTCCGCCTGCAAAAGCGCCTTGAGTCCTCCGCATCGCTTCAGCAGCGCCCCGGCCGCCTCCAGCCCGCCGCGCGAGCGCGGTGCCAGACCCCACGTGACACACAGAAGCTCCGAGTCGGTGAGAGCCTGTGCCCCCAACCGGAAGAGCCGCTCCCGGGACTGCTCCATGCCCCCGGGCGCGAGCGCCCCCACCGACTCCTCGCCCACCACTTCAC
>NZ_JABUMQ010000413.1:0-8570 GCF_013336645.1 Myxococcus sp. CA039A
GCGCCACCGCATCCCCGTCCAAGAGGGCGGATCCCCGCGCCACCGCGTCCCCATCCAAGGGGCCGGCTCCCGTCGCCCCGGCGACCCCGCTCCCGCCTGGCGCCCCGTTCACCTGGCGCTCGGAGAGCAACGAGCCCTCGCCCACCCGGCTGCATGCGGTGAATGACCGGCTCAGCGCGGACACCGCGCTCAAGCGGGTCCGGAATGGCGAGTTCCTGCTGTACTCGGGCGACTTCCACAACGCGAAGCAGCTCCTGGGCGCGCTGGGTCGGAGGCTCGAACGGGCGTCGAACGCGCGCTCACCCCTGGAAGCCTTCCGGGCCGAGCGTCGCGCACGGCAGCTGGAGCACGAGACGCTGTCGCGCATCGTCGTGTCGCTCGACCGAGACTACCGGCTCGCGCTAGCGCGGGCCCCCGACGTGGCCCAGGCGTGCCGACAGGTCTGGGGTGAGCCGGAGACGGAGTTCACCGTCGTCCCCCTCAAGCAGCTGCTCGGCATGCTCGGAGCGACGGAGTGGCGGCGAAAGGGCCTGGCGGTGCCCGGCCTCACGGGCCTCATCCATCCGCACTACGGCGTGTACCTGCCCACGCGCACCGACTACGTGGAGCTGCTGCTCTGGCTGCCCCTCCTGAAGGGCCAGCGCGTATTCGACGTGGGCACGGGGACGGGCGTGCTCTCGTTCCTGCTCCTCCAGCGGGGCGCCGCGTCCGTGCAGGCGACGGACTGCGACTCGCGCGCGGTGGCCTGCGCCCGGGAGAACGCGGAGCAGTTGGGACTGAGCAAGTCCTTCCAGGTGGCCGAGGCCGACCTCTTCCCCGAGGGGAAGGCGGACCTCGTGGTCTGCAACCCGCCGTGGATTCCCGAGCCGCCGAAGAACCGGGTGGACCGCGCGGTGTTCGACGAGGACAGCCAGTTCCTGCGGCGCTTCCTCGAAGGACTCCCCGCCGCGCTCACGCCGGGAGGCGAGGGGCTGCTGATTCTGTCGGACCTGGCGGTGCTGCTCGGCCTGCGTCCGTCCGGATGGCTCCAGGAGCAGTTCACCCGGTGCGGCCTGACGGTGAAGTCGAGCCGCTCGACGGTGGCACGGCACTCCAAGGCCCAGGACACCTCGGACCCGCTGCACATGGCGCGCTCACGCGAGACGACCACGCTCTACTGCCTCACGGCGGTGGCGCCGTAATCCAGCGGGGGAGCGGTGGCGCCTGACTACGAGGCGCTCCGCCCCGGGTCCGCGCGCTCCAACGTCAGCACCGCCGACGTGAGCCGAGGCTGGTCCAGCTCACGCGCGAGAATCGCCAGACAGAGCTCGGCGTCTCCCAGGGAGGCGTCGGGCCTGTCGCCAAGCCCCTGGAGTCGAGCCTGGAGCTGCTCCAGCGAGAAGCCCCGGCGCTGGATGTCCGCGAGCATGCCCTGACGGAGCGTCTCCAAGACCCTCCCCTCGTTCGCCAGTTCGAACACCAGCTCCTCCAGGCTCACGCTGACAGGCATCCACGCCTCGTCGGGAGCCCTCGCACCGTAGAGACCTTGCGCCACGTTCGCGTCGGACATCGTGACGCGTGAGCCATCGCGCTCCAGGCCCAGGGCGGACTGGTCCCAGACGATGGCGCCCGCGGAGGAGCGCTCGCCATCGACGAGCAGGGTCTCCACCGCGGTGAACCAGCTCGCGACCTGCCAGAAATGGTCGAAGGTCCCCTCCGTCCAGGACCGGCCTCCGATGCGGACCTCCAAACCGAACCGCAGACGACAGCAATTGAAGTTCGGCATGTCGAGGCAGAGCTGCACCAGCTCGCGCTCCTTCCCGAGGAGCGAGGCGCCCTCCATCACGAACGACTCGCTCGCATCCTCGCCGAACGCGCTCGCCCGGTTGGGCACGGCGAGGAGCCCTTCCGGCACCGCGACGCGGCCCTTGGAGCCATATGCTCGCGCCCCGGGCGGACCCACCTGCTCGTCATGGAACAAGGGAGCGGCGACGAGCAGCGTCGCCAACAACTGCGTGGCTTCTCTCGGGGGCGCGCTCACGTGACGTCCGGGCCTGCCATCAGGAGGGGAGGCTCGACTTCACTCGATATCCACGACGCACGCACCCACCTCCAGCAGGAGCGGCTCCCGCGCGGAGACCCGACAGCGCTCACCGGGCGTCGACAGCTGCTTGGCGCCGACCGTCGTCACGCCCTCCACCGCTTCGACGTAGAAGCAGGGGTGGTGCCCCCCACCGACCGTCACCTTGACCTGGTGCTCGGCCACCCCCTCCTGGTCCACGACGATGACGTTGGTCGCCGCCCGTCCGACGGTGAGCGGACTGGACCAGACCTCGTGCCGACCACCAAGCAGCAGCTTGGAGAGGACCTCGCCCTGCTTCGAGCGAACGGTCACCTTCATCCGGTATTGTTCCACGCGCCAGTACACCAGGGACGTGCTGAACGGCTTCACGTCCCCCCAGGCCAGCGTGCCCGTCTCGGGGTCCACGCGGACGGTCTGAAAGTTCTCCGGCGAGCGCAGCCAGTCGCGCGTCTCCTCGGTGAGGTCGGGGACGCGCGCGGGCTCCCAGTCGAAGAGGCACGGCTTGAGGCTCGCCTCGCCCTCGTGCCCGTCGCTGAAGCGCACGCGGACGACGAAGGGAGCGACACAGCGGGCATCAAGAATCACTGCGGCCATGCTCGGACCTCGCCCTGTCAGGGGGTCCTCCACCTTGCGGCGCGCGTGTCTCATTTTCAAGAGCGGGGGGTGGGCCCGCCCCGACCCGACGGCCCGGGTGAGTCCTTCGCGCCCTGGCGCAGCTCGAAGCTGAACGTGGCGCCCTGGCCCGGCTCGCTCTCGACCGAAATCCTCCCGCCATGCTCCAGAATGAGCTGCTTGGAGATGTAGAGGCCCAGCCCCAGACCGCTGGACTCGCTCGCGGAAGTCGCGCGCTCGAAGCGGACGAAGATTCGCTCGTGATGCTCGGGAGGGATGCCACGGCCTTCATCCCGGAGGCTGAACTTCACCCAGCCCTCCCGCGACTCGAGCTTCGCGTGCACCGGCTTGCCGGGCGCGTACTTGATGGCGTTGGTGATGAAGTTCGTCAGCACCTGTTCGATTCGCGCGGCATCCAGACGGACGACGAGGCCGTCCACCACCTGCTGCTCGAGCTGGATTCCAGCGGCCTCGAACTGGGGCGTGAAACGACCCAGCACCTCCCGCACCAGGTCGGAGAGGTTCGTCTCCTCGGGTATCACCGTCAGCTTGCCCGTGCTGATGCGCGACACGTCGAGCATGTCATTGACCAGGCGCCCCAGCCGGTCCACCTGGATGAGCGTGGTGTCGAGCAGCTTCTCGAAGCGCGCGGGCGGAAACGCCGCGAGGCCCTGGTTCGCGAAGAGCCGCTTGCTCATCTGTGCCTGCAGCTTGAGCGTGGTCAGCGGCGTATTGAGTTCATGCGAGGCGACCCCGAGGAACGTGTCCCGCGAGACGATGGCCGCGCGGAGGTTCTCCGCGAGCTGCTCAATCTCCTTCTGCTCGTTGACCTGGTCGGTCACCTCGTAGATGACCACCAGGATGCCGTCGATGCGCCCGGCCGGGTCGCGCTTCGCCTGGTAGGTGAAGTTGATGAACAGCTCCCGCTCGGCCCCGTCGGACTGGACCATGGACGCGCGCAGCTTCGTGCCATGGAAGCTCTTGCCCGTCTGATAGACGCCGTCGAGAATCTCGTGGAACCCCTGCCCCTCCAGCTCCGGCAGCGCTTCCCGGACGGGCAGGTGCAAGAGGTCCGTGGCCGGGCGCCCTCCGAACAGCATGGACATGTAGGGGGCGTTCACGAAGGTGTAGACGTGGCGCGGCCCGCTGAGGATGGCGATGCCCAGCGGTGCTTGCAGCAGGAAGCTCTGGAGTTCCTGACGCGCGAGCTGGCCCTCCTCCTCCGCCCACTTGCGCTCGCTGATGTCGAGCGCCGTCCCGATGAACCGGGTCGCCCTTCCCTCCGCGTCGAAGGAGACCTGACCTCGCGCTTCGACCCAGCGAGGCCGCTCACCCGAGCTCCCTCTCATCCTGTGCTCCCGCAGGTAATGCCCCTTCGCCTCCCCCGCGAGCGCGGCGGCGATGCTCGCGCGCACGGATTCCACGTCATCGGGATGGATGCGTTCGAGGAACTGGGGGAGGCCGTACTCCGTCTGCTCCAGCAGCCCGAAGAGTTCGGCCATCCGAGCATCCGCCGTCAGCCCCCCGGTGGCGACCTCCAGCTCCCAGGTGCCGGCCCCGGAGGCCTCCACGACCCGACGCAGGCGGTCCTCGCTGCGCCTCAGGGCCTGCTCGCTGAAGATGCGCCCGGTGGTCTCCGTGCAGACCACCAGCGTGCCTTGAATCTTCCCGGACTCGTCGAAGACCGGGGAGTAGCCATAGGTCCAGTAGACGTCCTCGATGCGGCCGTTGCGGAAGATGGGGACGAGCTGGTCCTCGTTCCAGCTGGCCTTCCCCTCGCGCATCACGTCTTCGATTTGCGGTCCGATGATGGGCCAGATTTCAGGCCACGTCTCCCGACCCGGCCGCCCGAGGGCCGCGGGGTGCTTGCCCTTGCCGAAGCTGGGCACATAGGCGTCGTTGTAGAACTGGATGAGCTGGGGGCCCCACCAGAGGAACATGGGGTGGCGCGAGTGGAGCAGGGTCTGGACGGTGGTCCGCAGCGAGCCGGGCCAGCGCTCCACGGGGCCCACGGGAGTCGAGGCCCAGTCCATCGCGCGCATCCGGGCAGCCATCTCCCCGGTCCCGCTGAACAGCTCCTCCGCATTCACGTGGTCGCGCTCCCCGGTCGTGCCGCGGGAGCGGAGTTCTAGAGCATCGCTCCCTCGCATGAAACAACTCCGCGACGCCGGGCGAGCCCATTCGGACAGCCAGTCCTTTTTACAGCCGCATCCTCGACATCGCGTGCTCACGGAGGCACCGCTCGCAGGCCAGGACACTCCCGCGGGCCCTGAACCTCCTATCAGCGGATGAGGCCTTCGGCGCCCGGCGCACCCTCTCTCACGAGCGTCCACGCGCTGAGGGGGTTATCACCGGGGTCAGGTGGCGAGGCGCACGCCTTGCCGTCCCCCTACCAACCGGAGTGACAGATGAAGATTGGAATCATCGGCGCGGGCCATATCGGCGCGGCACTGGCGAGGAAGTGGGTGAAGCTGGGTCACGAGGTCGTCATCGCGAACTCGCGCGGACCGGACTCGCTCCGCTCGCTCGCGGCCGAGATTGGAGCCACCCCCGTCACCGTCGAACAGGCCGCTCGCGGGGGCGAGGTCGTGGTCGTCACCATCCCCCAGCGCGCGGTGGAGGACCTGCCGAAGAATCTCTTCGCGGGCGTCCCCTCGGACGTGGTCGTCATCGACACCGGCAACTACTACCCGAGCCGCGACGGCGGCATCTCCGCGCTGACGGGAGGACAGATTGAGAGTTCCTGGGTCAGCGGCCTGCTCGGGCGGCCGGTCGTCAAGGTGTTCAACAACATCTACTCCCAATCCCTGGCGGAGAAGGGCACGCCGAAGGGGACTCCCGGGCGTATCGCGCTCCCCGTCGCGGGCGACCCGCCCGACGCGCGAGCGAAGGTCCTCCGGCTCGTCGACGAACTCGGGTTCGACGCGGTCGATGTGGGCGGCCTCGAGGAGTCGTGGCGCCAGCAGCCGGGGACGCCCTGCTACACCCGGGACCTCGACGCGCGGAGCCTGAAGGAAGCGCTCGCGTCGGCGGACCGGAGCCGCATCCCCGAGTACCGCAAGGCCGCGGATGACGCGGCGAAGGCGTTCTTCGAGGCGCAGAAGAAGGGCTGACCGCGTCGGCAGGCGGGGTGGCGCGGCCCCAGGTTGGGACGCGTCCCCCGGTGCACTCAGAGCGGCGAGACGTCGCTTGCGGATGCGGGCGCTGGCGCGGGTGCGGGCGCCACCTCGTCCTGGCTCACCTGGGAGTTGAGCACCCAGCTCAACGAGTAGCGCGAGCCGAGCAGCCGGTAGGTGGCGCGTTTGCCGCAACCCGTGACACCCGCAGTGTGCTTGTCGAGCCGCGTCGACTCGAGCTGCGCGCGTGCACAGCCCAGGTCGAACTCCGCGAGAGCCTTCACGTCGGGAACCCAGGAGCACTGCCCCATCACACAGCGCAGCTCATAGGTGCCGGAGGTACCGCAGCCGCTCAGCTGGTACTGATTCTCGCCGAGATAGGTGGGCGTCAGCTCCTCGGAGCACTTGAGGTCCTCGGCGGCGATCTTCTCCAGATTCGCATAACGCTTGGAGTTGATGGACAGCCCCATCGGAGCGCCACACCCAATCCAGTCATCAGCCCGAGCGAGAGGTTCATGGACAGACTTCTATCATGTCCATGGTGTCTGCTTCAGCCTCCCGCTCGCGGCTCGGGAGGGCGCCACTGATTGCGGCTCACCGCGGCCCGCGCCTCAGGCTGCCTGCTGCGAGCGCGCCTGGTATTCCTTCATGGCCCTGCTGCGCCCCAGGTAGTGCTCGAAGGCGCGCAGCAGGGCGTCCGGGTCCTTCAGCTTGCTCAAGCAGATGGAGCGCTTCTCCTTGGAGCGGCCCTCGCCCGCGAGCTGCAGATCCAGGTACTTCTTGAACATGCGGTCCTCGGTGCTCGCGTTCGTCACGTGCTCGAGCAACACGGGCTCCTCCCACTCCGTGTAGCTCACCTGTGCGAAGTCCAGTTGGGCGTCCAGTCCGACGTCCTTGCCCTCGAAGGTCAGCGGTGGGAAGTGCCGCTCCACGTGCTCGCGCTCCGCCGCGTTGGACGGCACGTAGCGGTAGGCGAGCACCAGGTCGTGTGCCTGGGAGAAGCGCGCCTCGTACGCGCCCCACAGCCGCGCCTCGATGGCGTCCACGTCCTCGATGGTGGTCACCCAGGAGAACGTCACCGGCTCGAGCAGCACCTGCGCCATGTCCGCCGGCGCCAGCCGCGCGTTCACGTTCTCCAGCCGCGCGGAGAGCGGCGGGTGGGAGTCGAACGGATGCGGCGTCACCGTCCCGTGCAGGTCGCCATGCACGGCGTCGGACTGCGCGTATTCCGCGAAGCCGAGGGCGACCCGCCGGGCGATGGCCACGGACTGCTGCCGCTCGTCGCGGGAGAAGAGGTCCGACTCCACGCGCTCACGAAAGCCCGCGTACGCGCCCACCTTCACGAGCGAGCGGGCGATGTCCCGACCCGAGGTGAGGCCCGCGGCGAGGCGATCCGCGGCGAGTTCGCTCGCGCGCCGGCTGCGTCCCAGCGACAGCTCGAAGAGCCCGCGATAGGCCACCATGAAGTGGTAGATGGGCCGCGTCAGTCCGCCCTCGTGCAGCGTCTGGAGGTACTGGCCGAAGTGCGCGAGCATCGGCGCGAGCCGCTTGCCGTGCCCCGTGTCTCCGCCCAGCAGGTGCCCCATCTCGTGCGCGAGCACCGCGTCGGCCTCCGACTGCTCCAGGAGGCGCAGCAGGGACAGGCTCACGTAGAGCGTCCTGCCCGAGAGCGTCCGGTCCCCGACGCGCACGTCGCCCTCGGTGACGAAGAAGTTGGCGTCGATGCCCGCGAGGATGTTGTTGGGAGGAGGCGTCTGGAGCCGCGCGCACAGCTTGCGCACGTGCGCCCAGAGCTCCGGCGCCTTCGACTCCTCGAGCACCTCCGCCTCCACCTCGAAGTCCATGGGCGGACGACGAAAGATTCCGACCACCACCAGGAAGATGGCCATGGCGGCCAGCGCGCCCACCACCAGGATGAGCTTGGGGGAGTAGCGGTTGAACCAGAGCGCCGTCACCCAATAGGACAGCCACACGGCGAGGCCGCCCTGGCCTATCGCCTGGAGCGCCCCCGTGACGCGCAGCACGTTCCAGCCGATGACGAAGCTGCCGTACTGGAAGGGGCGAGAGACGAACGCGGCCAGACCACACAACAGGGCAATCACCGTGGTAGCGAGCCCCAGCGCCAGCAAGCCCAGCGCCAGGCTGTGCATCCAGTCGAACTGCTGCACGTCCTTGCACACCCCGCCGAGGTTGCTCCGGAAGTTCGCCAGCTCCGCATCCGTGCTGAGGCAGGCCGCGGAGGCAGGCACGGCGCGGAAGAAGGCCAGGGTCTCCTGCCGCTGCTGCTCGTCGAGCTGGGTGTCCTGGGCCACCTGCCGCTCGATGGACGAGAGCACGTCCCCGTCCACGCTGGAGGTGGCGTGGCCGGTGAACCACAGACCAAAGAGAGGGAGGGCGAAGAGCCAGAGGGCGGGCAGCACATAGCCGCGCAGGAAGCCGGGAGCGGTTGTCGTAGGGCGCATGATTTCGGTGCCGGGAATCTTACGCATGGGCGGGTGTCCCCTCACCAGCCCCCTGGCGCACGTCTCCGTTCCCAAGAGTCTGGAACTCCCGCCATGCCAGGACCGAACACTGATGCCCGACACAGCCGCGCACGGCGCTACGAGCGCTGCCGCATCATCACCACCTTGGGGTACGCGATGAAGAACCCCATGCGCTCCATGTTCCGCTGAGACGCACTGGCCGGCAGGGTGCTGCTCGCCGCCAACGTACACCCCTGACGAAGGGCCCACGCCAGTCGCGCGGCAATCAACTCCTGCTGCAGCCCCCTGCCCCGGAAG
>NZ_JABUMQ010000414.1:0-8520 GCF_013336645.1 Myxococcus sp. CA039A
GGCCTCCCCCACCGCCAAAGAAGCGGTCGAAGAGCGGGTTGTCCTCCATGCCCCTCGGCCCTCCGCCACCGCCACGGGCCTGCACGTCCACGTTGACGACGGCGGACTTCACCGAGTCCACCAGCGGCGCCAGCGAAGGGAGCGCCTGCGCCTCCCGGGTCGCCGGCTGGAGGTTGCCGGGCTGGCCCTGCGCGGGAGCGGGCGCCGGAGCCTGCGCCCACGAGGCCGACGGGACGGCGAGGAGCAGCGCGGTGGCCAGGGCTCTCCGGAACGCGACGGAAGAACGGTTCATATGCTCCCCAAGCTAAAGCCGAAATGCTGTCCCGCAAGCGAAACGGCCCACGGTCATCCATCGAAACATTCGAGCCCGACGCCCACGTGCCGGAAGGTCACCCCGGGCAATAGAGACGGTAGTCGAGTTCCGGAAAGACGTTGTCGCGGCCCTCCAATTGAGCAAGCCAGCCCTCGTCGATGGTGCCCGCGCGCAGTTCGTCGTGCAGCCGGAGGAAATGCCGCACGTGCTCCTGGGTTCGCCGCCTGGCGTACTCCACCATGGTGCCCGTCTTCATGATGAAGGCCCAGTCGGAGCTCTGGGCGAGCAGCAGTTCCCGCGCCGCCTGGTTGAGCGCGCGACGTTGCAGAACCGTGGCGTCCGGGAAGTCCCGCGCGAGTTCCACCATCTTCCGCGCGCAGTGGGTCAAGTGGCGGTAGACCCAGTCGTTGGTGCCATCCAGCCACATATGGGCGTAGCCGCCCGCGCCCCAGGAGGACATCGGCGGCGTGGCCACCTGGTTCTCCGGCGTCTCGCGCAGGTCGTCCGACGGCGTCACCAGCTCGAACGTGGACTGCTCGCGGGCAGCCTTGCGGATGAGGGCTTCCAGGAACCACGGGCCCTCGAACCACCAGTGCCCGAACAGCTCCGCGTCGTAGGGCGCGACGACCACGGGCTTGCGACCTCCGAGGCGCGAGGCGAGGTGCTCGATTTGTCGCTGACGGTTGAAGAGGAAGTTGCCGGCGTGCACCGCGGCGCGCTCGCGCGCCAGCTCCGGGTCATAGGGCTGCTTGTCGTTCGTCTTCCCGGTGATGCGGTAGTACTTGAAGCCGGTGTTCTTCCGGTCCCCCGTGGGCTGGATGAACGGACGGATGTAGTCCAGGTCCAGGTCCCAGCCGATGTCCCGGTAGAACTCGCGGTAGTCCGGGTCGCCCGGATAGCCGTGCTCGGAGCTCCAGACCTGCTGACTGCTCTCCGGGTCTCTCGCGAAGGCGGCGACACCCGACTCGGTGAAGATGGGTGCGTAGGGGCCATGCAGTGGACGCGGCGTGGCGTCCGTCAGGCCGTGCGTGTCCACGAAGAAGTAGCGGATGCGCTCGGCGGCCAGGACGCGCTCCAGGCCCGGGTAGTAGCCGCACTCAGCCAGCCAGATGCCCGCGGGGTCCCTGCCGAAGTTCTGACGGTAGTGGTTGGCGGCCACCGTGACCTGGGCGCGCACGGCCTCCGGCACCTGCTGCATGAGCGGCAGGAAGCCATGCGTCGCGTTGCACGTGAGGATGTCCAGGTGGCCCGCGTCCTGGAGGCGCCGGAACGCGGCGACGAGGTCCCGACGGTAGCGGTCGTGGAAGGCCCGGCGCAGGGACTCGAAGTGGTCGCGATAGAAGCGCGCCAGTCTTCCGAAGGTCGCGTCGTTCCGGGTGCGGTGGACCTCGCGGTCGCCCAACTCGCAGAGCTGGTCCAGCTTGCGCGAGTAGCGCGTCATCAGCAGCTCGTCACGCAGCATGGTGACGAGCGTGGGAGACAGCGTCATCGACAGCCGGAACGGGATGCCGTCTTCCGCCAGGGAGTCGAAGGCGAGGAGCAACGGGAGATAGGTCTCGGAGATGGCCTCGTAGAGCCAGTCCTCTTCGAGAAAGTCCTCGTGCTCGGGGTGTCGGACGAACGGAAGATGCGCGTGAAGGACGAGTGCGAGAGAGCCCAGGCTCATGGTCGGTCGAAGTGTCCTTGCGGGTTCACGAGCGGCCCCCGCCCGAGGGCGGCTTCCGGTGCGCGTCCTGTTCCGAGGTTCCTGACGGGTGTGTCACCGCACCAGGGGTCGTGTTGCCCGACAGGTCCGAGTAGCGCCGGTCCGAGGCCCCGTGAGCACGAGGTGGTGACTCGAAGTAGCGCAGGTCCGAAGCGCCCGACGCACGAGGCGGGGACTCGAAGTAGTTCAGGTCCGAGGCGCGGGGCGCGGACGCGACTTCCTCCGGGCCCGTGTTCGCGGGAGCCCGCTGTGAGGGGTCGGCGTAGCGCATGTCGGAGGCACCTGGCGCACGACCGATGTCCAGGTACTGATACGCGGGACGAGCGCCCTGCGCTTCTCCGCGCACCGCGCCATCCTGGTATCGCTGGTCGGAGGCGCCAGGAGCGCGCACCTGCCCCAGTTCGAGATACTCGAACGCGTGCGGTGACGACGTGGCCTGCACGACGCCGTCCCCGTACCGCATGTCCGACGCACCCGCCGCGCGCTCCTGCGCCTCCAGGTAGCGATGCGAGGCGAGGTAGCGCTGGTCCGAGGCTCCCGGTGCGCGCTCGACGCCTTGCAGATAGGTCCCGGAGCCCACCTGGGCGCCCGGTCCTTCGGGGGACGGAGGAACACCGGGTCCGACACCTTCACGATGGACGACGGGGATGTCCTTCGCACCCGCGCTGCCGGGCAGGTTCACGCGGTGCCACGTGACATACTCGCGCTCGCGGTTCTCCTCGGTCGGAGTGGCGATGGGAGTCGCCACGGGGGCCTCGGGCTCCACCGGAATGGGCCGGCGCAGGAAGCGCACCGAGGTATCCGTCGACACGCCCGCTGGCGGAAGCGCCACGCGATTGCTGGAAGGACCGATGCGATGATTCCGCCCGTCGTGCCCGACGAAATGCGCCTCGAACCGGTACGGCCGCCCGGGTGAGAGCCCATGGATGTAGTAGCCGCGCGACTCGAGTGCGCAATCCACTTCGCGCACGAGCGACTCGCCGTCGAAGACGCGCAGGACGGCCCGAGGCTCTTCCAGTCCGTGCATCGCACGCGCGCGCGTGGCGGGACTGAAATCCCACAGGGCGAAGAGGGTATGGGGGTCCCTCGGGAGCAGCAGCGCGGTGTCGTCCTGATACTCGACAGGAAGAGGCTCCAGTCCTTCGGGCTCCGCACCAACACGGGGAGCCGAGGTTGACGCGGCTTGCTCCTGGAGATGATGCCGGCGGGCCTCTGCCTCACCTCGGACGCGTGCGACGAAGAAACCCTCGATCAGCGGCTCGGCGGGATGCTGTTCCACCGGAGGCGCTGAGGGAGCTGTCCCCGAGCCTGGCTCGGACGGGGTGGCAGGGGCCGCTTCAGCACGAGCACCAGGCTCGACCTCGGGCTCCGCGAACGTCGCCGTGTCGCGCGAACCGCGGGGCTTGGGTGGAAAGTTCACGATGTGAGCCGGACGCGCGGAGGGTGGACTGTCCGGCTTCTCGGAAGCGCGCTTGGCCGCCACGCGTTTGGGTGCGGAGACACGTCCCTGCTCCGACATCTCGGTGGCCGCCTTCCGTGGGGTCTTTGCACGCGGTTTGTCAGCGGAGAGCGAATCCGCGGGCTTCGCCGTCTCGATGATGGGTACGGCACTCTCGACAGGGAAGTCGCTTCCCGTCGAGGGGACCGACTTCGCGGCGACGGCAGGCTCCTGCTCCGTTTCCGATACCGTCGAACGATTCACCTCCGTGGGTGCCTCGCTCGTCGTGGTCGCAGCGGCGGAGACCTTCGGTGCTCGCTGCGCCTTCACCTTGGCAGATGCCGCCATCTCCTCCGTGGGCTCGAACTGGCGCCCTGCCTCGGACGATGCGGCGGCGACCTTCACCTTGGACGGTTCGGCGGCGACCTTCGCCTTGGGCTCATCCTGACGCTTCGCCTTGGACGACGCGGCGACCTTCACCTTGGGCTCGGCCTGACGCTTCGCCTCGGATGAACTGGCGGCCACCTTCACCTTGGGTTCGACCTGGGGCTCTGCGTTGGACGATGCGGCGACCCTCACCTTGGGCTCGGCCTGACGCTTCGCCGTGGACGAACTGGCGGCGACCCTCACCTTGGGCTCGGCCCGACGCTTCGCCTTGGATGAGCTGGCGGCGACCTTCGCCTTGGGCTCAACCAAGACCTTTGCCTTGGACGGTGCGTCGGCGACCTTTACCTTGGCCTCGTCCTGACGCTTCGCCTCGGACGAACTGGCGGCAACCCTCACCTTGGGCTCGTCCTGACGCTTCGCCTTGGACGAACTGGCGGCGACCTTCGCTTTGGACTCAACCTGGGGCTTTGCCTTGGACGAACTGGCGGCGACCTTCGCCATGGACTCGACCTGGGGCTTTGCCTTGGACGAACTGGCGGCGACCTTCGTCTTGGATGGCGCGGCCGGAACTTTCACGGGGGGCTGTGCTTTCGCCCTGGATGACGCAGCTCCGGCCTTCACCGTCGGCTTGGCCGATACAGGTCCCGCTTTCACTGACGGTTGCCCCTTCGCCTTCGAGGACACGGTCAGCGCCCTCACTGGCGGAGCGGCCTTGGACGCGGTCCGGGTCAACGCCTTCGCCTTGGCGGAGGGCGTCATGACCTTGGCCTTCGACGCGGCCCCCCGGGTGGATTCGGGCTTCTTGGGGGCCTTGGCGGGCTCGGCCGAGGCTTTCTTCGCGGCGGGGCGCTTGCGCGGCAGCTCGATGCCCGCCAACCGGGCAAGCTTCGCGAGCGCGGGAACGAACCCGGCAAGGGCGGCGATCAACTCTTCCTTATTGAGCTTGCTGTATCCGCTCCCCAGATGCTTCCGGGCCAGCTCTCTCAGGGAGCCGACGGTGACGCTCTTGAGGTCGTCCATGGGCAAGGTCGCCTTTAGGTCGCCGGCCGTGGTGGGTCAACGTGCCAGCATTGCTTGTGTTCGTCGCCCGACCCCCTCCCCACCACCTCACCCGATGACACCCAGGATGCACCTGGGTATTCTGCCCCCGCTTTGAGCGACCTGCCCAGACTGCTCCTGTGCAGCTTCGACGTCATCCCCGGCCCTTCCGGCTCGTCACGTCGTTTGACCGAGTACCTCAAGGCGTTGCCGGATCGCTTCTCCGTGGTGGTGCTATCGGCGAAGACGCCTGACCACTCCCACATCGAGAAGTACCAGGGTGCTCGACTGCTGCGCGTCCCGGTAGGCTCGGGCGACCTCGCCTCTCGAATCCAGGCGTTCGAGCGGGCCGTCCGCCGCCAGCTCGAGAGCGAGGACTACGCGCTCGCCCACTTCACGGACCCGTTCGGCGGCTATGCCTTGTGCGAGCTGAAGGGCGACTACGGCTACCGCCTCATCTACGAGGCCCAGACCTTCCCCTCGCAGGAGCTGCGCTACACGCATCCGCAGACGGAGGGCGACCGGCGCTTCCTGTCGAAGGTCCGCAGGCAGGAGCTGTTCTGCCTGATGAACGCGGACCTCATCGTCACCGGCTCCCAGACGACGCGCTCGTACATCCAGTCGCTCGGTGCGAGCGAGGAGCTCATCCGCGTCGTGCGCGCGCCAGTGGACCTCGCGCCGTTCGCGCCCGATGTCCTGGGCGCTCCGGATGGCGAGCCCCTGCGGTTGATGTACCTGGGCAGCCACGTGGGCTGGCAGGGCCTGCCGACATTGCTGCGCGCCGTCGCGCTGGCGGGGCAACAGGTCGAGGTGCGCCTCACGCTCGTGGGAGCGCAGCACCCAGACTGGCAGCCTCATCTGGATGACCTCGTGAAGGACCTCGGCCTGAAGGACCGGGTGGAGTTCCAGCCGCCGGTGCATCACGACGACGTGGCGAAGGTGCTCGCGCTGGCGGACGTGGGAGTGCTCGCGCTCGACGACGTGGAGCGCAACCGGCTGCAGGGTGGCCCCCTGGCCAAGGTGTCCGAGTACTTCGCCGCTGGCCGTCCCGTCATCGCCGCCGACCTGCCCGTCTGCCGCGAACTCATTCCAGAGGACGCGGCGCTCTTCTTCCCGGCCGGGGACAGCCGGGCCATGGCCGACCGCATCATCGAGCTGGCGCGGAACGTTCCCCGTCGTGTCGAGATGGGCAATCGAGCCCGCGAGCACGCCGAGGCCGCGCTCGATGCCGGCGTCATCCGGGGCCAGTTGCTGGACCTCTACGACTCGCTGTTGGAGAAGCGAACGGGTCCGGTGACGAGGTCGAGCGAGGACGATCTACCGGCGGCGACGATGGTGACGGGGACCCCCACCAGCCGGCTCGCGACGCTGCTGCCTCCGGACAGTGGGCGGGTGAAGATTCCCCAGCCCGAGAAGCGAGAACCTGTCGCGGAGAGTTCCGCCGAGCCCTCGGTCGACGCCTCCAGTGACGACCCTCCCGTGGTGATGGGGATGGTGCTGGACGACGGGTTCGATACGCGGCTCATCAAGACGGAGCCGGACGCCCGCCCCATCGAACCGCCCGTCGTGATGGGTCTGCCCCTGCGCGAGAGGGCTGTCGTTCCTCCCGCGGCGACATCGAGTCCCGAGGTCTCCACCTCGAATGGAGCGATGAGTCCCGCGCCTTCGGAGCCGACGCCCCTGACCTCGACGGCCATTTCCGCGGACCCGACGCCCGTCACGCCGATTCGCGCGGCGTCGACCGAGGCGACGGGGTCCGAAGAGAAGCCTTCCGACCGCCAGATGGAGGCTCGCGAGGAGGACGAAAAGCCCGAGGAGCCCAGCAAGTCCGCGACACCGCACCTCGAAGATGCTCCACCTGGCCCAACGCCGGTGGAGCCACAGTCGTCCAGGACGGACGAGGAATCACGTGCCCGTCCTGAGGCTGGCGAGCCCTCGAATGGGGACGACCGCGCGGATGAAGCGCCCTCGCCCACGCCGGTCGTCCGTGCACCTGCACCGCTGAGTCTCGACGAGCCCCCTTCGCCCACGCCCATCGTTCGGGCTCCAGCGCCGCTCCAGAGGGACGAGCCGCCCTCGCCCACGCCGAACGTTCGGACTCCAGCGCCGCTCCAGGGGGATGAGCCGCCCTCGCCCACGCCGAACGTTCGGACTCCAGCGCCGCTCCAGGGGGATGAGCCGCCCTCGCCCACGCCCATTGTTCGGGCTCCAGCGCCGCTCCAGCGGGAAGAGCCCCCTTCGCCTACGCCCATCGTCCGGGCTCCAGCGCCGCTCCAGAGGGACGAGCCGCCCTCGCCCACGCCCATCGTTCGGGCTCCAGCGCCGCTCGATCGGGACGAGCCTCCCTCCCCGACACCCATTGTTCGGGCTCCCGCTCCGCTCCAGCGGGATGAGCCGCCCTCGCCCACGCCCATCGTACGGGCTCCCGCTCCGCTTCCGTACGACGAGCCGCCCTCGCCGACGCCCATCGTCCGGGCTCCGGCGCCGCTCCAGAGGGACGAACCGCCTTCGCCCACACCCATCGTCCGCAGCCCTATCGCGGCAAGGCACGAGGACGAAGCACCTGCTCCGACGCCGATCATCCCTGCTCGCTCCGTGCTCGCCAGTCGGAGCACATCGTCGCGAGTGGAGACGCCTTCCCGTCGGATGTCTCAGCTCACCACTCCGACAAAGGGGACTCAGTCCGTCGACTCGGAGCGAGGAGCAGCCCGTACGGATGCGGTCCGCGAATCGGAGCGTCCGTCTGGGCGCACCCACTCCGTCTCCGAACCTGAGCGGTCCACAGGTCGCGCCGGTTCCTCCGCCGAATCGGACCGCCCGTCGGTTCGCGGCGCTGCCGTTCCCGACCCAGAACGTCCTTCTGCGCGCGGCAGTTCCTCCACTGACTCTGAGCGCCCATCGGTTCGCGGCGCTGCCGTTCCCGACCCAGAACGTCCTTCTGCACGCGGCAGTTCCTCCACTGACTCTGAGCGCCCATCGGTTCGTGGCGCTGTCGTGTCAGAGCCTGAACGTCTCTCGGCACGCACGAGCGGCTCCACCGACTCGGAGCGCCCATCGGTTCGCGGTGCCCCGGTTCCCGAGCCTGAACGTCCCTCGGCACGCACGAGCGGCTCCACCGAATCGGAACGCCCGTCGGCTCGCGGTGCACCGGTTCCCGAGCCGGAACGCCCCTCCACACGTACGGGTTCGTCCACTGACTCGGAGCGTCCCTCCGTTCGCGGTACTCCCGTCCCCGAGCCGGAGCGCCCCTCTGGTCGAACCCCATCCGTGTCCGACGTGGAACGTGCGTCAACGCGCACGGGAACCACCGACTCGGAGCGTCCCTCTGTTCGCGGAGCCACTGCCCCGGATCCGGAGCGTCCCTCGGGCCGAACCACGTCCGTGTCCGAGCTGGAGCGCGCTTCAGCTCGCACGGGAACCACCGACCCGGAGCGCCCCTCGGGCCGAGGAGCCGTCCCCGAGCTCCCGCCACGAAGCACCGACCCGGAGCGACACACCCCGCGCCCCTCGGGCATCGTCGAACCCGAGCGTCCGCGCGGCGCCTTTGACGCCGACCGACTCCCGCCCCTGGTCCGCCCGACCCCGCCCACCGAGCCCGGCCGCACCGCCTCACTCCGTGGAAGCGCAACCGATCCCGAG
>NZ_JABUMQ010000415.1:0-8500 GCF_013336645.1 Myxococcus sp. CA039A
CCCACCCCGGAATTCCCCTCTGTGCTGTCGCTCCTCAAGCGATATCGGCGCCCCCTCATGGTCGGCGTCCTGCTGCTCTACCCGCTGGTCGCCTTCCTGCTGAGCGGGCGAAAGGGCAGGGACCCCAACCCCATCGACCGGGCGGTCATCGCGGTGACGTCGCCCGTCCAGCAGGTGCTCACGGCCTCCATCGAGGGTTCGGTGTCGGCGGTGCGGCACTACCTGGATTTGCGCGGGGTGCGGCAGGAGAATGACGCCCTGCGGTTGGAGAACCTCCAGCTCCGGGCCTCGGTGCAGGCGCTGGGCGAGTCGCGCACGGAGAACGAGCGGTTGCGCAAGCTGTTGGGCTACGCGGAGGCTGCAGCGGGGCCGGAGATTCCGGCGCGGGTGGTGGGCGTCAATCCGGTGGCCAAGCTCTTGTCGGTGCGCATCAGCGCGGGGGAGAAGGAGGGCGTCTTCCGGGGCATGTCGGTGGTGACGCCGGATGGAATCGTGGGACAGGTCATCCGGGCCACGGGGAGCTATTCGGACGTGGCGCTGGTGACGGACTCCCAGAGCCGGGTGGCGGTGCGGGTGCAGCGTTCCAGGGCGCGGGGCACGGCGTCGGGTGCTGGCAGCGGACCTTTGAAGCTGGAGAACATGCTGCGCACCGAGGACGTGGACAACGGAGACCTCATCATCACCTCGGGCACGGATGGCATCTACCCACCGGGGCTGGTGGTGGGCCGGGTGACCCATCTAGAGAAGAAGGAACACGGCATGTTCCAGGGTGGGGACATCGTGCCGGCGGTGGACACCAGCAAGCTGGAAGAGGTGTTGGTGGTGGGCAGTCCCTACAGCGCGATGGCGCAGGGCAGCGCGGCGGAGGGTGCGTCGAAATGAAGTTCCTGGTGACGGTGGGCATCGCGCTGGCGCTGCTCACGTTGGAGTCCGTGGTCGTCAAGCAGGCGGGCCTGGTGCTGGGCCGCATCGACGTCACCGTGGTGCTGGTGGCGTTCCTCGCCCTGCGCGCCACGCTGCTGGAAGGCGCCTTCTCCGCGTTCGCGGTGGGCTACCTGTTGGACTTGATGAGCGGCCAGCCCACGGGGCTGTTCACCTTCCTCGCCGTCTTCACCTTCCTGGTGGGGCGGCTCGTGTCGACCTTCGTGGACGTGCGAGGCGGCCTGTCCTTCGCGCTGTTCGCCATGGGCGCGGACGTGGGGCACGGCCTTCTGGCGGCCTTCTTCACCTGGCTGACGGTGAAGGACGGTGGCACGGGGCCGGTGCTGGCGGGGCTGCCCGTGCAGGTGGCGCTCACCGGAGCCGCGGCCCTGGCGCTCTTCCCGTTGCTGCGGCGTTTCGAGGCGGCGCAGGACCGTCCGGCGGGGTTGCTGAGGTGACGCCTCCGACGCTGGGCAACACGACGCCAGGCCGCGAACTGCGCCGGCGCTTCCTGTGGCTGGGCCTGGCCATGACGGTGTTGCTGGGCGTGTTGTCCATCCAGCTCTACCGGCTGCAAATCACCCGGGGCGAGGAGTACTCCGCCAAGAGCGTGGCCAACTTCGTCAAGGAGGTGCGCCTGCGCGCCGACCGCGGCGTCATCAAGGACGCGCGCGGCACCATCCTCGTCGACAGCCGCCCGTCGTTCGACGCCGTTGTCACGCCCGCCTTCTGCACCGACTGCTCCGAGCAGGTCATCCCCCGGCTGGCGGAGCTGCTCCAGTGGGACGCCGACCAGGCGAAGAAGGTGGAGGACCTGGTGCGGCAGGGCCGGCGCAACGCGCCCTTCCAGCCCGTGCCGGTGCGCGTGGACCTGACGCGGGACGAGTACGACCGGCTGGCCGCCCGCCGTGACATCCTGGACGGCGTGGAAGTGGCCCCCGTGCCGCACCGCCACTACCGGACCAACACGGTGCTGTCGCACGTGCTGGGCTACATGAACGAAATCACCCAGGAGGAGCTGGAGCGCCTCAACGGCGACGGCTCGCGCTACGCGCTGGGGGATTACATCGGTCGTCGCGGCCTGGAGCGTTACTTCGAGCAGCGCCTGCGCGGCCAGGACGGCGTGCGCAAGGAAGTGGTCAACGCGCGCGGCCAGAAGATTGAAGAGCTCAACGTCAAGCTGGGCGACAACGCCGTGGTGCAGCCCCAGGCGGGCAGCAACCTGGTCCTCTCCATCGACATGCGCCTGCAGGAAGAGGCCGAGCGCGCCTTTCCCGGCGTGACGGGCGCTGTCGTCGCCATCGACGTGCACACGGGCTTCATCCGCGCGCTGGTGTCGCGGCCCGGCTTCGACCCCAACCTCCTGACGGGCCGCGTGACGCCCACGCAGATGGCGCAACTGTCCAGAGACCCGCTGGAGCCCATGGTCAACCGCGTGGCCGCGGAGCACTACAGCCCGGGCTCCACGTTCAAGGTCGTCACCGCGCTCGCGGCGTTCAAGTCCGGCGCCTTCCGTCCGGAGACGGTGGTGAACTGCCCGGGTGGTTACCGGCTGGGCGCGCGCACCTGGCGCTGCCACCTGGACCGCGGCCACGGCCCGGTCAACGGCCTGGACGCGATGAAGAGCTCGTGTGACACGTGGTTCTACAAAGTGGCGGACACCATCGGCCTGGACCCCATTGGAGAGATGGGCAAGTCGCTGGGCCTGGGCAGCCCCACCGGTATCAGCGTGGTGGCGGAAGTGCCGGGCATCATGCCGACCAGCGCGTACCACGACAAAGCCTCTCCGGGCGGCTACACCAAGGGCATGGCGCTCAACAGCGCCATCGGCCAGGGCGACAACAACGTCACGCCGCTCCAGCTCGCGCTGATGTACGCGGCCATCGCCAATGGCGGCACGCTCTACAAGCCGCAGATGGTCCAACGGCTGGAGAACCTGGACGGGCAGGTGGTCCAGGAGTTCAAGCCAGAGGTCGTCCGTCGGGTGGAGCTCCCCCCGGCGCACCTGAAGTCCGTCATCGAGGGCCTGGTGAAGGTGGCCCACGAGCCGGGCGGCACCTCCTACCGCTCACGCCTCAAGGGCATGCGCGACTTGGACGTCCTCGTCGCGGCGAAGACGGGCACCGCCCAGGTGGCGCGCCTGGGCGCCATCCGCCTCAGGACGCACCAGATGAGCTACTTCGAGAGAGACCATGCCTGGTTCGCGGGCTTCGCCCCGGCGGACAAACCGGAGATCGCCGTCGTCGTGCTCAACGAGCACGGTGGTCACGGTGGCGTGGATGCCGCGCCGACGGCGATGGCCGTCATCCAGAAGTACCTGGACCTGAAGAAGCTGGATGCCTCGGCGCCGCCGCCGCGTCCCAATCAGCCCTACACCCCCTCGGTGCTGCGCGCGCCGTCTCCGGACGAGGCGGCCCTGACGCGCGGGGTGAAGCCCCCGAAGCTGCTGCCGGGCGACGAAGAGGCCTTGGAGGACACCCATGCAACTCCGGATTGAGCGGCGGATGGTGCCCCACGTTCCCTGGGGCCTCATCATCTGCGTGCTGGGCGTGTCGCTCCTGGGCATCTGGAACCTCGCCTCGGCGTCGCGTCCTCCGCTCGCGCCGGTGTGGTCCAGCCAGGCGCTCTACCTGGGGCTGGGCGTCGTCGCCGTGCTGGTGGTGTGTCTGGTGGACTACCGCTGGATTCAGCGCATGGCGATGCCCATCTACGTCGCCAACATCCTGGCGCTCATCGCGCTGCGCTTCATCGGCCACACGGCCAAGGGCGCGGAGAGCTGGTTCGTCATCGGCCCGTTCCGCCTCCAGCCCGCGGAGTTCATGAAGATTGGCGTCGTGCTGATGCTGGCCAAGGTCTACCACGACGACTTCCGCCCCAATGAGCCGTCCTACGGCCTGGTCCGTCTGTGGAAGCCGGTCCTCGTCGTGGGCGTGCCCTTCGTCCTCGTGCTCGTCCAGCCGGACCTGGGCACCGCGCTGATGATTGGCCTGTCCTCGCTCACCGTCATCCTCTTCGGCAAGGTGCGCTGGTACCTGGTGGCCACGCTCGTCGCGGCCATCCTCGCGGGCGCCATCGTCATCTGGAACGACTACGTGCGCGACGTGCCGGAGCCCCGGCCCACCATCGTCCGGCACCACCTGAAGAAGCACCAGAGTCAGCGCATCTCCGGCTGGTTGGACCCGGAGGCGGACCTGCGCGGCAGCGGGTACCACGCGGCCCAGTCGAAAATCGCGGTGGGCAGCGGCGGTGTGTCCGGCAAGGGATGGCGCGAGGGCACCCAGACGGGCCTGCGCTTCCTGCCCGAGCAGCACACCGACTTCATCTTCTCCGTGTGGGCGGAGGAGCACGGCTTCGTGCTGTGCACGCTCCTGCTCGTCCTCTACGGCGCCATCTTCATCTTCGGCCTGGGCGTGGGGTTCAACGCCCGGGACAGGTTCGGCGCCTTCGTGGCCGTGGGCGTCGTCGCCATGCTCTTCTGGCAGGTGTTCGAGAACATCGGCATGGTCATCGGCCTGCTCCCCGTGACGGGAATTACCCTGCCGCTGATGAGTTATGGCGGGTCTTCCATGATGTCCGTGATGCTCAGCATTGGCTTGTTGGTGAACATCAGCATGCGGCGTCACATGTTCTGAGACGTCGCGAGCCGCGACGCTCGAACCGGTGCTCCGAAGCGAAGGACGGCGAGGAGCGCTCGGCGGCTGCTCGCGGGTGGTGTATGAATCACCCCACCAATTCCGGGGGGAGGGCGAGTCCCTCTCGGGCCGGTGGAGGTCAGGCATGCAGAGGAAGGTCGGGCAGAAGGTGAGTGGGAGTGTCCGCGTGGCGGAGATTCCCGTGGCGGCGAGGGACGTGAAGCCCCCGGCGCCAGCGCCCGTGGCGCGGGCCCCCGTCGTGGTGAAGGACGAGGTCCGAAAACCGGCGGCGTCGCTGCCGACGTTCTCGCCCCTCATCGAGCGCAACCAGGGGGAGCCTGAGCACCGGGAGTTTCCTCGGGCTCAGCTGACGACGCGTTTCGAGGTCTGGGTGGATGACGCGGAAGGCGGGCGGAGATTCGCGGCGAGCCTGGCCTCCATCAACGTCAGCGTCAGCGGGGCCTTCCTGGAGAGCACCTTCTACCTGCCCATGGGCACGGTGCTGGGCGTGAGCTTCTCGCTGGAGCCAGGCGCCTCGCCGGTGCGGGCGCGGGCGGAAATCGTCCGGGAGGAGCGTGAGGACGGCCCCGAGGGACGCAGCGGCTTCGGCATCCGCTTCCTCGACTTCAGTGGACAGACGGAGGTCGCCCTGGCGCGGCTCTTCGTGGGAGCCCGGCTGCGAGCCTTCGCGGAAGACTACCTGCACTCCCAGCGGGCGCGTTCCCTGCCCAACGAGCTGGAGCGCGTGGTGGATGTCCTTTCGGCGTGGGAGTTGCTCAAGGCGACGAGCACCGAAGCGGACCCCTGGCAGGCCAAATAACGCCTGACACCCCACTCCGAGGGTCGGCCAGCCATGGAAGGGTGGGGGGGATTTGCTGGAGACACGGATTGAGGAGCGGCTCGCCCAGGGCCGTGGGCGCCACCGCGAACCGCCTGTCTCAGGCGGGCTTGCCACCCGCCAGCAGGCGTCGCCGCTCCGCCTGGTAATGCGCTGAACACAGTCCCTTCGAGCGCTGCTCCCGCGTGCAGTCCGGCATGGTGCAGCGCCGGTCTGATGCCACCATGTTGCCCGCAAGGGCCTTGGGCGGACGGCCGCGGCGACGGCTTGCCGCCATGCCGTTGCTGTTGCCACCCGTGGGGATGCCCTGGTTCATCGCCCGGAGGACGCCTCGGCCAATCGCATCGCCAAGCGCTTCCGCCCAATTCACCAATGCGGGGGTCAGGGGGACCTTCGACAACTCCTTACGTGGTCGTGCCATGAAAACTCCCGTGAAAACAGTCAAAACAAACAAGGCTTCCAATGCGCCTATTTGGCGGTGGATGTCAACGCTGTCAATACAACCAGGGAGGGGTCTCGTCTGACTCGCAAAACCCGCGCGGAAAATTGATGACAAGACTGCAAAGGGATACGTGTTTCCCGCAGGCGTGGCGGACGAGCATTCGGTATCCGCGCTGTATTTGTCCGCAGGGGTGAAAATGACGCGGAGTCTGAGAAATCGCTGAAGGCTCGTCACGACAACGTCGCGCGAGTCGATTCGGGTGTTGGGTTGGATTGAGTCAGTGCCGCGGCAGGGCAAAGCCGCTGCTCCAACGGTTCCGGGCTCGCGAGAAGGATCCGCTGACAAGCCATGCTTCGTGGAGTCAGGCCGTGGAACGAACGGGGCGGGCATCGCGCCGGCCAGAGGCGCTCGGGGGGACGCTGGAACTCATCCCACGACCGGACAGCGCGAAAGGGCGACAGTGCCCTCGGGGTGACAACAAGGCCGGGCGAGGCGCGACGTGGGACGCGAGGTCCTCACGTGCGCACAGGCCCGGCGAAGCGGCCTACAGCGCCTTCTTGATGGCGTCTTCGATGCGCGCCTTGGGGACGGCGCCGACAATCTGCTCCACGACCTTGCCGCCCTTGAAGAGCAGCAGCGTGGGGATGGACCGGATGCCGTAGTCCTGCGGCGTTTGCTGGTTGTCGTCGATGTTCATCTTGGTGAACTTCACCTGACCGCCATACTGGGTGGCGAGCGCGTCGATGGACGGGGCGATGGCGCGGCACGGCGCGCACCAGGTCGCCCAGAAATCCACCAGCACGGGCTCCTGGGAGTCCAGCACCAGCTGCTTGAAGTCGCCATCTCCGACCGCCTTCACGTTGTCGCCTGCCATGGTGTCTCCTTCGGGCCCTCTCCGGCCTGCACGGCGCGTCGTCTAGTACGTGCCCCGGGAGCCTGCAAGAATCGGCGGACTGTCAGCCGATCTGCCAGAAATGATGCGGTGGACAAGCGGGGGTTTCACCCGTCATTCCGAACGGCTCCCCATAGAAGCCCGGCGCTGGTGTAGGCTGGCGGGCGTGACGAAGCTCTTTCTGCCCCAGTCCCAGCTCGAGGAGTGGGCACTGGCCGACAAAGCGGACGTGCGGGATGGCCGGCTGGTGGTCATGGCCGAGGGCGGCACCGCCTTCGCCGTCTCTCCCGCCGTGCATTTCCTGCAACTCGTGTCGGGCGAGGACACCCACGGTCTGGTGGCCAAGGTGAAGACCGAGGAGCAGCTCTCCCGCCTGGGGGCCGAGCAGATGGCCGACTCGGTGCTGGTGGGGGAGTCCGCCTACGAGGTCGTTCCAGGGTATGTGACGGAGGTGCCCTCCGGGGCGCCGAAGCCGGAGGCGGCGGGCAAGAAACCCGATTCGGAGACCGACCTGTTGGCGGCGTTCCTTCTCAACAAGATGGGCTGATTCGCTCGTCTGTCACGGTTATTGCCTGAATCCATGAGCCACACGCTCGTATCGCTCGCCTGCCACGCCTACGGCATCGCCGCCGTGGCCTATCTGGCCTACCTGGTCCGCCAGTCGGACGCGCTGGCCATGGCCGGGCGCGTACTGGTGGGTGGGGGGCTCGTGCTGCACGGGGTGGCCCTGTTCGAACTGCTGGGGGCCCAGTCCGGCCGCCCCGTGGGGATGGCCCAGGGCTTCTCCACGCTGGCCTTCCTGTTGCTGGCCATCTTCCTGGCGTTGGATGTGCGCTACCGCCGCCCCGTCATCGGCGCGTTCCTCACCCCGCTCGCGGTGACGGTGCTGATACCCGGGCTCTTGATGCACGGAGGGCAGTCGCCGCTCCCGCCGGGGGTGCGACAGCCGCTGCTGCCGCTGCACATCACCCTGGCCTTGTTGGGGCTCGCGGCGTTCGCGGTGGCCGCGGGGGTGGGCGTCATGTACCTGTTGATGGAGCGGCAGGTGCGCGCCAAGCGCTTCGGCCTGCTCTTCTCCCGGCTGCCGTCGCTGGAGTTCCTGGACACCCTCAATCGGCGTTTGGTGGTGTGGGGCTTCATCGCGCTGTCCATCACCCTGGCGACGGGCGCGTTCTTCGTCGCCACGACGGTGGGCTGGCAGTGGGACGGCAAGTCGATTGCCACGGTGGTCGCGTGGGCCGTCTTCGCCGCGCTCGTCAACGCGCGCATCTTCGCGGGCTGGAGGGGACGCCGGGTGGCGTTGCTGACCATGGCGGGGTTCTGTCTGGTGCTGGTGTCGTTCCTCACCTCGTACGACGTGACGACGAGCACGGCGGCCGCCCTGAGGATTCCCTGAGTATGGAGCTCGTCTGCATTGGCCTGTCCCACCGTACGGCGCCCCTGGTGGTGCGCGAGCGGTTGGCCCTGTCCGAGACGCGTCAGGTGGAGGTGCTCCAGCGGCTGGCCCAGTCGCCGGTGGAGGTGCTCTGGGTGTCCACCTGCAACCGCGTGGAGGTGTATCTGTCCGCGCCGGACGGGCTGGTGGCTCGGGAGCGCGCGGTGATGGAGCTCCAGGCGCTCGGCGGTGAAGAGGCGTTGGAGCACCTGTACGAGCACCGCGGCGAGGCGGCCCTCATCCACCTGTTCCGCGTGGCCTCCAGCCTGGACTCCATGGTGCTGGGCGAGGCGCAGATTCTCGGGCAGGTGAAGGACGCCTTCGAGCGGGGGCAGGGCGC
>NZ_JABUMQ010000416.1:0-8473 GCF_013336645.1 Myxococcus sp. CA039A
GGGCGGGTGCTGGCCAATGGCGGCAACTGCGTCGTGCCCGGGGCCAACTGGGTCCACTATGTCCACGGGGCCTATACCTCCGAGCCCGTGGGCGGCGTGCTTCGCCGGCTCAAGGGCCGGGTGAGTCACCACCGCTACAAGAAGGATGAGCACAAGGCGCTGTGGCGCTCGAACGTCATCATCGCCAACTCCGAGCGGACGCGCGCGGACCTGGTGGCGGCGACGGGTGTGCCCGAGGCGCGGGTGCACGTCGTCTATTACGGCAGCGAGCCGGAGCGCTTCCACCCTGTCTCCCAGGAGACTCGGAGCGCGACGCGCGCGGCGCTGGGTTGGCCGACGGACCGGCGGGTGGCGCTCTTCGTCGGAGCGCTGGGTGACAGGCGCAAGGGCTTCGACACGCTCTTCGAGGCGTGGTCCCGACTTCACGCCCGAGGCGACTGGGACACGGACCTCAAGGTGGTGGGCGCGGGCGCGCAGCGCGAGGCCTGGGAACAGGAAGCGCGGGTGCGCGGCCTGTCGGAGCGCATCCAGTTCCTCGGGTTCCGAAGTGACGTGCCGGTGCTGTTGTCCGCCGCGGACCTGCTCGTGGCTCCGACGCGCTACGAGGCCTATGGGCTGGGGGTTCACGAAGCCCTGTGCGCGGGGCTTCCCGCGCTGGTGAGTCGCTCCGCGGGCGTGGCGGAGCGCTATCCCGTCGCCCTGCGGGACTTGCTGCTGGATGACCCGGATGACGTGGCGGCGCTCGTGGGGGCGCTGGAGTCCTGGCGGAAGAACGCGACCGCCTGGGCGGCGCCGCTGGCCTCTTTGTCGGAGTTGCTGCGCGCCAGGACGTGGGACGACATGGCGTCCACGCTCGTCGAGGTGATGGAGCGAGAGGGCTGAGCGAACTCAGTGGCGGGCCAGGACCTCGTCGAAGAAGTCCAGGTGGGCCCGTGCCACGACAGGCCAGGCGAAGCGGGTGACGGCGCGCTCCCGGCCGCGCGCGGAGAGTTCCCGGCGTTGCTCGGGACTCTCCAGGAGTCGGGCCAGGGCGGCGCTCCATGCCGAGACGTCCGCTTCGGGGAGCACGAGGCCCGCGTCGCCCACGGTGCGAGGCACCTCACCCGAATCGCTGCCCAGCACGGGTACCCCGCAGGCGAAGCCCTCCGCGAGCATGCGGCCAAACTGCTCCTTCCACCGAGGCGTCGTCTGACTGGGCGCGCACAGCAGGTCCATGGCGTTGAGCGCGCGCGGCACGTCGCCGTGGGGAACGCCGGTGACGATGCGCACGCGCCCCTCATGCCGTGAGGCCCAGTCTCGCAGCGCGCCGTCCAGGGGACCGCCCCCCACGAACAGGGCGCGCCACGGTGTCTGGAGTCGCTCCAGGGCCGCCATCAGCAGGGGCACGCCCTTCTCGGGCACGAAGCGTCCCAGGTAGCCGACCACGGGAGGACCCGACGCCTTCCAGCCCTGCTCGCGCAGGAACGCCTCGCCCGCGGCGCGGTCCGGACGGAACAGCTCCACGTCCACGCCCATGGGAATGGCGCGCGCGGGCCTCGCCGCATAACCCGGCCGGGTGGCGAGGAGGTCCTTTACCGTCTCTCCCCAGGCCACCCAGCCCGAGGCGCGCTGGACGACGAAGCGCTCAGCCTGCGCGAAGGGGGGCGGATAGCGCTTGAAGAGGTTCTGCGCCGAGCAGAAGACCAGGGGCGTATGGCGCGGCGTGAGCAGGGCCACCTCCAGCCCGGCAAGCACATAGGGCTCCTCCCAGGAATGGACGAGGTCCACGTCACCCGAGAGGCAGCCGCGCAGCTCCGGCCCATAGACGAAGGCATGCAGGGAGCGACTGAAGAAGGCACGCACGGCTTCCAGCGTCGCGTCCTCGCCCTCCTCGCCCTTCAAGGTGAGAGGGCTCAGGTCACCTTGGAAGAAGCGCGGCGCCACGGCCTTCACCTCCCACGTCCCCGCCCCCACGCGCGCCAGCTCGTTGGCGAGGCGCCGGTTCAGGCTGACGACATAGGAGTGCGAGACGGTGACGAGTCTGCGAGGCCGCTTCACGGAAGCTCCCGGTCCACGGAGGACCGAACCAGACCCGCCCCAGCGGGTCAAGGCACCAGAAAGAACGAGACTCCGTCAGGTGGACAGCAGCGAGCGGTACACGGTGAGCACCTCGCGTGCATAGCGCTCGCGGGAGAAGCGCGCCTCCGCCGTCTTACGGCCTGCCTCGCCCAGTCGTGCGCGCAAGGCCGAATCCGACAGCAGGGTGCGCAGGGTGGTGGCGAGGAGCGGGGCATCGCCGGGCTCGATGAGCCAGGCATCGACTCCGTTTGTGAGCGCCTCCGCCGCGCCGCTCGCGCGCGAGACGATGGAGGGCGTCGCGCAGGCCAGGGCCTCCGCGATGGTGAGGCCGAAGGGCTCGCGGCGCGTGCTGGCGTGCACGAAGACGTCCAGGGCGCGGTAGACGGCGGACGGGTCGGCCTGGAATGGCACCAGCCCCACGCGCCCGGTGAGCTGGTGGTGACCGATGAGCCGCCGCAGTTCGTCCTCGGTGAACTGGGAGCCTGGGGTCCGGTAGAGCGGAGCCCCCACCAGGTAGAATCGCACCTCGAGCGTCGGTGCCTGCCGCGACAGCCATGCGGCGGCTTCGAGGAAGACGTCATGCCCCTTCCAGCGCGCATAGGTGGCCACGAGCCCCACTCGAAGGGTTCCTTCCGGAGCAGGGGGCAGACCCGCCAGGGCGTCCAGGTCCGCGCGATGTCCCGCCCCCGGTGAGAACCTCTCCACGTCCACGCCATTGCTGGCGACGTGGATGGGAACCTTTCCGAGCACCGCGCGCGCGTCCTCACCTACCGCGTGGGAGTTGGCGATGGCGGCCGAGGCGAGAGGGGACTGCGCACCCAGTGCGACGCGCACCAGCGGCCGCTCGCTCAGGAAGTCATGCACGTGCCAGACGCGCTTGACGGGCAGGCCCACGGTGAAGGGGCTCAGCAGGTGGGTCTTGATGCCATTGGAGTGCAGCAGGTCCGGGCGCAGCCTCGCCACTTCCCGGCGCAGGGTGCGTCCGTAGCTCGCGAGCAGGACACCGGTGGGCGCGAGGCTTCGCGCGAGGTTCCAGGCCTCCTTCGGCCCGCGTCCTCGCAGCCCGCTGTCACCCAGGGAAGACAGCCGCTCCGGAAGCGGAAGCAGCCGCGCGTCCACCCCGAGCGCACGGGCTTCGTCCAGCAGAGCCCCCTCCGTGCCCGCGATGAGCTGGAGCGACAGGCCCGCATCCAACTGGCGCAGGCAGGCCATCAGGTCCAGCAGCGCGCGCTCGGCACCACCGAGGACCCCCACGGGATTGAGGAAGAGGATGCGCACGCCCGCTGGACCGAAGCAGACCCCCTCGGGGTCGTCAATCACCGCCCCGCCGCGAAGACCCACCGCGACGGGCAGATGACCGCTGGAGGCAAACTCGCGCGAGACATGCGAATCATGAAAAACAAACGGGAGTAATAGAGGGCGTCACCTGGGAAGGACAGCTCGCGACGAGCCGCGTCGACGGGATTGTCTCGGCGGAGATGGCATCCTCGGAGGGGAACGGGCGATGATGCTCGACCCGATGAGCCCTTCGCGGAAGTGCCCTCACTGCGGTGCCGACCACCGACCGGGTGTCACCGTCTGCCCGCGCGAGGTGTTCCGGGCAGGAGCCTCCCTGTCGGCGGGCCCGTATCGCGCGGATGACAACGAGGCCACGCTCAAGCGCGCGCCCGACTCGGAGCCGACGCAGGCGCCCTTTAGTCCGCTGGTCGAGGGTGTCCCCGCGGCGTATGCGGCGCGGATGATGAAGTGGGAGGAGTCCGTCACCCGCGACATGCTGGTGGGCAAGCAGGTCGGCGACTATGTGCTCAAGCGCCGCATCGGCAGTGGCGGCATGGGCATCGTCTACGAGGGCGAGCACGCGGTCATCGGTCGCAAGGTGGCCATCAAGGTGCTCCGCCCGGACTTCGCCGAAGGCGGTCGCGCCAGGGACCTGGCCACCGAGGCGCGTGCCGCATCGGCCATCCACCACCACGGCATCATCGACATCTTCGGCTTCGGCACCATCCCCGACGTCGGCCAGTACATGGTGATGGAGTACCTGGAGGGGGCGCCTCTCGACGAGGTCATCCTGCGCCGTGCGCCGATGCTCGAGCTGGAGGTCATTCAAATCCTGGAGGCACTGCTGGGGGCCCTGGCCGCCGCGCACGCGGTGGGCGTCATCCACAGGGACCTCAAGCCAGGAAACGTCTTCATGGTGCGTGAGGAGGGGCGAGGCGAGGCCATCAAGGTGCTCGACTTCGGCATCGCCAAGCGCAGCGAGGCGCCGCATGGGAGCACGCCCCAGACCCACGCCAACGCGATGGTGGGGACGCCCGAGTACATCGCGCCAGAGCAGGCGTGTGGCCAGCAGGTGAGCCCCCAGACGGACCTGTATGCGGTGGGCGTCATCGCCTACGAGATGCTGACGCGGCGACTGCCCTTCCAGGGGGAGACGCCCCTGGCCATCGTCCTCCAGCATGTCCGGACGCCGCCGCCGCGACTGTCTTCATATGTGGAGCTGAACCCGGCGCTGGAGTCCCTGGTGCTGCGCCTGCTGGCGAAGGAGCCGTCCGCACGTCCCGCCTCCGCGGAGGCGGTGCGTCGGGAGCTCAAGCAGATCCGCATGGACCTCTTCGGAAGCGCGACGAAGCTCTCGACGCAGCCGCTGGAGACGCACGCTCCGGACCTGACTCCCGTTGCGCCTCCTTCTCCAGCGAAGGGGGAGCGATTCGCTAAACGGGCGGGGCGAGCACGGGGCGTGGCTCCTGCTCGGCGTCCGCATGGGTCTGACTCCGATGCCGCCACCAGCATCATGGTGAGGCCCACGCAGTTCCTGGAAGCGACGACGCTCGACCTGGCCACCATCCGCTCCGGGCGCTCGCGCAAGATGCTCATGGGGCTCGCGGGTGTGTTGATGCTGGTGGTGGGGGCCGGAGGCTGGGCGCTCCTGTCGTCGGCGCGAGCGGCGTCGGAGTCGAATGGAGCGGAGCGCTCCCGCATGGGGCGAGGGGCCTCGGAGCGGGAAGCCGGGCGTCGACAGGCGAGAGAAGAAGGGACCGACGCCCGGGAGCCGACGGGCCGACGCTGACGCAGGTGCTTTGGCGCCGCGAGGCTCGTGTCGTGAGCGGGGTGTCGCCTCAACCTGTCAATCGCAAGGAGGCGTCCAGCACCACGCGAGTGTGCGCGCTCCAGGAGAAGCGCGCCGCGCGAGGCTCATGTCGTGAGCGGGGTGTCGCCTCAACCTGTCAATTGCAAGTAGGCGTCCAGCACCGTGCGGGTATGCGCGCTCCAGGTGAAGCGAGCGGCGCGAGCCCGTCGTGACGCCAGCGGTGGCGCCTCCCGTCGTCCGGTTAGCAGCGAGTCCACGGTATCGCTCCAAGCGGCGACATCTCCCACGGGACAGTAGAGACACGCCTCCGCGCCCACCTCCCGCAACACGGGCAAGTCGCTGGCGACCACGGGGGCACCGCAGGCCAGTGCCTCGATGATGGGGAGGCCGAAGCCCTCCGCCTCGCTCGTGACGAGGACGGCCTTCGCGCTTCGGTACAGGCCCGCGAGCGTGGGCCGGTCCTGCCACGAAGGCTGGAGCAGCGCCCCTCCGATGCCCAGCCTTGTCACCCGCTCACGCAGCGCCGGAGTGAGTGCTCCGCCTTGCTGCACCAATCGCAGGTCGGGATGACGGGAGCGCAGGCTCGCGAAGGTGTCGAACAGCACATCCAGCCGTTTGCGGGGAATCGCGCTGCCGACGTGCAGCACGTAGGGCCTGCCCTCCAGCGGCGCGAGGATTTCCGCGCTCATGTCTCCGGGCACGGGCTCCGGTTGATATTCGGGCGACGTGCCCAGCGGTGCCCAGACGAGACGGGTCGGGTCCACCAGGCCGTGCGCGAGCAGTTCGTCACGCACCGCCTGGGAGTTATGGAAGACGATGGCCGCGCGTTGCAGCCCTCGGAGCTGGGCGCGGGCCAGCTGTCGGAACCATGCGGGGCGAGGCTCTCGGTGGGGCTCCACCACGGAGCGGAACGCGTCCAGGTCATGGCAATAGACGCCGGTGCGCGAGGCGGGCAGCGCATGAACGAGCTGCGCGTACGTATGGTCCACCACGTGGAAGGCCTCATGGCGAATCCGCGTCAGCAGGGCCCGCGTCGGATACAGCCCGAAGCGGGTGAGAACGCGGTCCACGTTGAAGGCCTGGGGGCGCGAGCCCAACACCGGCAGGCGACGCGCCACCGAGGGCATGGTGGGACGCACTTCCCGGGCGGACACCTCGCGAGGATATCCGGCCAGTCCCTCCAGGAGCGCTTCGCCCACCAGGTCCATGCTGGGCCAGCCCTCGTCACGAGGGTCCATCAGCACCGCGAGTCGGAGGGGCTCGCGGGGGCTCATGAGCGGGGCTCCCGAGAGGACGGGCCCGGGCGCAGCAGTCGCTCCACCGTGCGCTCCAGCGCGAAGTGCTCGCGGTAGGCGCGTGCGGCGCGTTCACCCAACTGGAGGCGCTCCGTTGGGTTCGACAGGAGTCGTTCGGCGGCTTGCACCAGAGGGGCTGTCGCGGTGCCCTCCACCAGGGCCACGGCGTCCAGCTCTCGCCACAGTGGCTCTGTGTGGTGTCCCGTGTTGGTGACCAGCGGGCAGCCCAGGGAGAGCCCCGCCATGACCGTCGTTCGCCGCGAAGTCACTCCGTCGGGATAGGGCTGCACCAGCAGGTCCACGGCCGCGAGGTGCGCGGCCACGTCCCCTCCTGGAAGCGCGCCGCGCGCCACCACGCGCTCGGTCAGGTCAGGGTGCCGACTCACCAGTGCCTGGGCGAACTCGCGGCTGGTGCGTCCCAGCAGCAACACCTTGCGCTGTCGCTCCGCGCGCAGCAGCGGCACCAGCACCGCTTCCAGGATTCCGGTGATGGAGGGCGCATAGGTTCCGAAGTGTCCCAACCAGGGCCCGGGCCCGAGCGCTGTGCGCACCTGTTGAATCGCCGCCTCGGCGGGGTCGACGGGCAGGGTGCTGGGAATGGGGCACCACTCGGCGAGGGGCTGGACGTTCGCGGGCAGGTGTCGCGTCCAGGCCGGAATGGACACGAAGGCGCGGTCCAGACCCTGGGCCAGCAGTCGAGCCATCACCCACGTGGTGCCCGCGAGCACCTGATGGCGAAGCCGGTCCCGAGGGCTCCACGGGTACACGATTTCGTGGAAGAAGACCCAGCGCTCGTCCTGGCGACGCGTGGCGAACCACGCGCAGAACGGAACGTTCATCGCCTTCATGCCGAAGGCGTGGGGCACGTACTGAAGCAGCAGCCGACGAGGACCCGGGCACCGGTCCAGCTCACGTGTCAGGCGCGCCGGTCCCAGGGGCGTGAGGAGCCCAGGGATGGCGTGGACCGTGACGTCTCCGTCGAGATGGGCGCCTGTGTCGCCAGGGGCCCAGACGTGCACCTGCTGGCCCGCGCGCGTGAGGGCCTGGGCCAGCATCCGCGTGTAGTCGCTGACGCCGCCCCGCTGGGGCGGATACTCCCCGGTGAGCAGGTGCCAGGTGGGAGTGGGGGAGGGGGCAGGCATCGGACTTCGGCGCCGTTCGCGGGGGACGTGCTCAGCGAGGAGCGTGAGCGGGGAGGAGGAGACGGCGACCGTCAGGGGGCATGCGCGGCGAAGGACCGTAGTCGCGGGCCTTGGCGGGTGGCAATCATCGCGCGGGTGTCGGGCAGGCGAGCGACTTGGGGCACCGCGACCTGGAGCCCGGGCGCGCTCTGGCATTGCTTGTGAGGCCTGGAGGGGCCCGGTAGCATCCCGCCATCCGCTCGTGCCGTGCGCGTCGGATGTGCGTGGCCTGTCCGGCCCGCCCTTCGTCGACGCCCGGGAGCGGGGCGCTGCCAGCCATGAACGCGACTGCCGCACCGGAGGTGACGACTGGCGAGGTGAAGGCGCGTGCCCTAAAGGGCATGTTCGTCCTGGCCGCCCGCACGGCGGCCTCGCAGGGGCTGCGCGTGGTCAGCGCGCTGGCGCTCTCCCGGCTGCTGTTTCCCGCGGACTACGGGCTCTACGGCATCGTCGCGTACGTGGCCACGCTCGGGGCGTACCTGGGAGACATGGGGCTGAGCGCGGCGCTGGTGCATCAGTCGCGCGAGCCCACGCGCGACGAGACCTTCACCCTCTTCTGGTGTCATCAGGCCTTCACCGCCCTCATCGTCGTCGCCATCTGCGCGCTCGCCCCCTTTCTCATCGAAGGCTATGCGCTGGGTGCCGAGGCCCTGCCCATGGTGTGGGTGATGGGCGTGGGCCTGTTCCTGACCACGCTGCGCGTGATTCCGCTGATGGCCCTGGAGCGCAAGCTGGCGTTTCCCGCCATCGCGCGCGCGGAGCTGGCGGAGAACGTGGCGCAGGTGGTCAGCACCATCGCCCTGGCGGCACTGGGGTTGGGGGCCTGGTCCCTGGTGGGCGGTGGACTGGTG
>NZ_JABUMQ010000417.1:0-8438 GCF_013336645.1 Myxococcus sp. CA039A
GCGGCGGGGGTGGCGGGGTTCAGCCTGTCTCACTTCAAGCCGCTGTTCAAACAGGCCACGGGATTGCCGGTTCATCGGTTCGTGCTGGAGCGTCGCGTGGAGCGCGCGCGGCTGCGCTTGATGGAAGGGCGCAAGAGCCTGACGGAGATCGCGATGGAGGCGGGCTTCTCACACCCAAGCCATATGGCCCGCTGCCTGCGCCGCTTCCTGGGCATGAGTCCGACGGAGATCGCCCGGGCGTCACAGTGAGGTCGCGGGAGAACGAGCGAAAGAGCCAGCGCTTCCGGAGGTAGCCACCCCGCAAGGAATGGCGCGGCTGCTCTCCGGGTGATGGTGGAGGAGCGTCAGGAGTGAGCAAGGACTCCCTGGAGAGCCTCCGTCGAGAAGCAGACAGGCCGATACGCAGGCAGGGATTTCCTGGCCCCTTGCTGCGAGAATGAGCGCACTGCTCTTCTTCCCTGGGGGGTTGAATGCAAGCCAGTCCGAAGCTTCATCCAACGCGGTTCTCCTCCGCGTCGCCTCGTTCCTTGCTGCTGGCGGGGACGGTGCTGGGGCTGTTGACGATGCCGTCCGTCGCGCACGCGCTCTTGCTCATCACCTGTCCGGCCGGAACGACGCAGATGACCTATTCGCCCGGATTGACGTATACGTCGAAGCTCATCCAATACATGGGAAGTGAGCTGTCAGGGGTTTGCACGGGAGTGGGGCTGCCCGCGGGCGTGAGCTCTTTCACGACCACCTTCACGGGCGAGACCACGGCGTCATGTGTGACGTTATTGGCCACCGATGAGGGTGACCAGACCTTTGTGTGGAACAACGGAGCAATCAGTACCTGGCATTTCACGACCATTGTGGGAACCAGCGCGAGTGGCCAACGCGTCCTTACCCTGAAAGGGCCCATCACGTCTGGGCTGTTTCAGGGGGCGCAGGTGACGCAGGTGGCGACCTTTCTGAACCTGGACCTGGCGGCATGTAGCACGGAGGAGGGACTCACCTCCGCGAGCGGGCCGTCGACGTATCTCTTCACGGCCCTGTAGCGACGCCGGGTCAGGCCCCGAACCATGTGGAGTGGGTGAAGACAGTCTCAGGAGATTGGCGCGCTGCGCCCAGCAATACCGCCTCATGGTCGAGACCGACGAGCATCAGGGAAACCGTGACGGCGAAGAGCAGGTTGGCGTACCAGCCCAAAGTCGTCTCGGAACTTTTGGGCTACCCGCCTGGCAACGGCCCATCTTCAAGCGCAGCTTCAAAGCCCTTCACTCCCCCGCCATCTTGTCCGATAGGGACGGGGCGGATACTTCTCCTGTCGTCGGTCAGGGAATTTGCCCGTAGGAGAACAGGGGCTCCGCCGACGTGGAATTCACCTCGGAGGACCTGCGAGATCGACGAGGCCACGTCGAAGAGCTCGGTGTAGGGGCCGGGCTGCCCGAGAGCCGCCTTCGGCTCACCGACTGCGACCTGTAATCAACGAAGGCAACTCAGGGAAACGCAAAGCCATGAACCGAAGCGCATGGGTCCACCTGTTTCTCTTCGCGAGCGCGATGACGACGTCGTGCGCGAAGTCCTCCACGGTCCGCGCTGACAGTCGCGAGTCACCGGGCCCCTTGGCGCCGGGCAACGCGAACAATCCCTTCACCCTGGTCTATGGAGGGGCGATTACGAAGAATGAGCCCGGCAAGGTCAACATGCGGACCGTCACGTACAAGTCGACGGCGCCACGCATATCGAGACCTACTGGGTCCCCAAGTATGTGGACGCCGCGATGAACAAGCTGACGGAGTTCTACGGCAGGTCGCTCGGAAGGTGATGCCAATGCGGACGCTATCTTCTTCAGGGTGGAGCCGACTGTGGCTCGTCGTGTCGCTCCTCGGTTCGAGCGCCTGCGTGAGGGCCGCCCGAAGCGATGTCCCGACGTCGGCGTCGACCGCCCTCGTACTGAAGGAGCAGGGGAGCTTCGCCGTGGGGGGCACCGTCGTGACCAGTCCCGGCACCTTCGACCCACTCCATCCGTCATCGGAGGGTGGAACCCTCCACGGCGATCATGCCTATGTCTTCTACCAGGTCCCGGTCGACGCGCGCCCGCTGCCCCTCGTCTTCTGGCATGGCGCCGGGCAATCCTCGAAGACGTGGGAGACGACGTCGGACGGGCGCGAGGGATTTCAGAATCTCTTCTTGCGTCGTCGTTTCTCCGTCTACCTGCTCGACCAGCCACGTCGTGGTGACGCTGGACGCAGCACCGTGGCCTCGGCCATTCCCGCCACGACCGACGACCAGTTGTGGTTCGGCACCTTCCGTATCGGCGTCTGGCCTGACTACTTCCCGGGCGTGCGGTTCTCGCAAGAGCCCGAGGCGCTCAACCAGTTCTTCCGCGCGATGACTCCAAACACGGGCCCTTTCGACGCCGAAGTGAACGCGCGCGCGGTCGCCTCGCTGTTCGACAAGATGGGTCCCGGCGTCCTCGTCACCCACTCGCAAGGTGGCGGCCCCGGTTGGCTCACGGCGATGAAGAGCGTGAACGTGCGGGCGGTCGTGTCGTACGAACCCGGCAGCGGCTTCGTCTTCCCGGTGGGAGAGGTGCCTGCCCCGATGTCCAGTTCCGCGGGGCCGCTTGAGGCCGTGGGCATTCCTCTCGAGCAGTTCAAGGCGCTGACGAAGATTCCCATCATGATCTACTACGGGGACAACATCCCCGACGCGCCGTCGTCGAACCCCGGGCAGGACAATTGGCGCGTCCGGCTCGCGATGGCACGGCTCTGGCGCGACGCAGTCAATCGTCACGGGGGTGACGCCACGGTGGTCCACCTGCCGGAACTGGGGATCCGGGGCAACACCCACTTCCCGTTCTCCGATACGAACAACGTCGAGATCGCGAATCTGCTGTCGAAGTTCCTTGAGGAGAAGCACCTCGATGGAGGCGGACGCCCATGACGGAAGGGTGCTATCGCTATTTCGAGCACACTCGGCGAGATAGGACCCGCCTCATGAAAAAGCCTCTCTTCGGAGTCGCGGTTTGCGCGGCAGCCCTCTTCATGGGCTGCGCAGCCGCTCAGCATGGCGCTGCGAACTCCCCCGCGGACGCACAGCAGATCATTCGCGCAGGCACCCAGGCTTCCACGGCCGGGTCGGTGGACTCCTTCACCGGGCAGGTACGCGTCGAGCGCTTGTCGTCCGCCAGCGATGACATCAATGCCTCGACCGCCTACGTGACCTTCGAGCCTGGCGCCCACTCGGCATGGCACACCCATCCCAGAGGGCAATTCCTCATCGTGACGGCGGGTGTGGGCTTGACGCAGGAATGGGGCAAGCCGGTGCAGGAAATCCGCCCCGGTGACGTGGTGCGGTGCCCACCCAACGTCAAGCATTGGCATGGTGCCACGCCGACGAGCGCGATGACCCATCTGGCGGTGACCGGCTCCGCGGAGGGCAAGAGTGTGATTTGGATGGAGAAGGTGACCGATGAACAATATGGCGCAGCCGGCGCTGCCGCCCCACAGGAGCCCAAGGCAATGACAGCCGAACAAGCCCTTTCCGCCAAACAGCAGGCCATTCCACTGATTGCATCCTTCATGGCCGCGAGCGACATGCCCAAGCTCAACGCCGCCTTGAACCAAGGGCTGGACGCGGGACTGGCCATCAGCGAGGCCAAGGAGATTCTGGTGCAGCTCTACGCCTACGTCGGCTTTCCGCGCAGCCTCAACGCGCTGGGTGAGTTGCTGAAAGTGGTGGAGGCGCGCAAGCAGCGCGGAATCCAAGATGCACCGGGGCGTGAGCCCAGCCGAGCCATTCCCACTGGGGATGAGCTTGTCGCCATTGGAACCGCCAACCAGACCAAGATTTCTGGCGCGCCGGTCCAGGGGCCCCTCTTCGACTTTGCGCCGGTCATCAATCGGTATTTGCAGGCGCATCTGTTCGGGGACATCTTCGAGCGTGACAATCTCGACTGGCAAAGCCGCGAGCTGGCTACGGTCGGCGCGTTGGCGGCCACGCCGGGCGTGGAGCCTCAGTTGCGCTCGCACATGGCAGCGAGCATGCGGGTGGGCCTGACGGCCGGACAATTGCGCCAATTGACCGAGCTGCTGGCTGCGCGTGGTGACGCGGATGCCGCCAATCGCGCGACCGAGGCGCTGACGCAAGTGCTTTCCGCGACGAAAGGAAAGGAGTAAGCGCTGTCCTGCTCGGCGTGCGGTGGATTCGCCGTCGACAGGAAATGCCACACCAACGATGAAGCTCGTTCCGGTGATGTAGAGTCAGGGGCCTCCGCGTCAGGATTGTTGCCCGCGCGCAAGCCTGCCATCGTGGAGCCGCCCCGGCTTTGACGGGCGCGTGAGGCAGCCCCCAATACGCGCCGGTTGGGACCGGTTGGCACCGGCGCATGACTCGGTTAAGGATGGACCATGTCTTTGAATGCCTACGAACTCTCTGCTGGCCTGTTTGTCCGAGGACTGACCAACTTGAAAGCGCAGTTGGCGAAGGCCGAAGAACATGCCGCTGCCAGTGGAAGCGGAGAAGCGGTGTTGCTGGACGCGCGGATCTCCGCGGAAGGGCGCATGCGCGGCGTTGCGAGTGACTCGCCAGCGGACCTGCACATGTACACGCTCGCCGCTCAAGTCCATTGGGCCGCGGAGGGGGCCAGGTTGGCGATCGCGCAGTTGCTGGGTGCGCCCCGGGTGCCGACCGCGAACGATGCAAAGAGCTTCGCGGAGCTGCACCAGCGGCTCGATGCGACGATTGCGTATCTGCGAGAGCTCGCGCCAGGCGACCTCGAAGCCGGCCTCGGTCGAGAGGTCGTGATTGAGCACCGCCGTGGCTCGATGCGCTCCAGTGGCCACCAGTTTCTGATCGCATTCGCGATCCCTCACTTTTTCTATCACGTCACCACCGCCTACGGCATCTTGCGCAACCAAGGCGTGCGACTCACCATGGGCGACTTCTTGGGCAACTGGGGGGCGAGTTGAGTTGAACTCCGCCCTCGCGGCCCGCTGCCCTCGAACTCTTCGGCGCCCTCGATCCGCTCCTGCTGCTCAACCCGCTTCGACATTCAGGCCAGGGTCCACGACAGGTTCCGCGGGCGCCTTGCGGCCTCGGGACCACGGCGCTGTGGTTGTAGGGCCACGCTTCTCGTGCATGATGTGCCCACTTCGGCGTGGCACATACATCGCAAGGGTATCAGTTCATGGGCATTCCAAAGACAGGGTGGCGAGGAGCGTGTCTCGCCCTGGTCATCACCCTTGTTGCTGGCGCTCGCGCAGCGGCTGAGACGCCGTGCGCAGTGCCCGGCAATCCCTCGACGTTGGTCTGTCAGTCGAATCCCTCGTACCCCCGCTCCGTGTGCCAGGAGGTCTGTACGCAGGGGTTCTGCATCCGCACGGATGAGCAGCAGTTCCAGGCCGGGAAGCGCGGGCTGTGTGTGCTCGCGCTCGATGCCCGGACGCGAGCGGTGACCGGCTCCTGGTCGCTGGGCCCCGGAAGCTTCGGTCGCCCGGGCCTGGACGTGTCGGCGTCGGGCATGGTGGACCTGACCGTGCTCGTCGGTGGTGCTGTCGGCCATGTCCGGCTCATCCGCACCCAGGAGGGGAAGCTCGAAGCCTCGGAGTCCCTCACGTTCCGTCCGCCGCTCGAGGGCCCGCCGCGTCCACCGCCCGAGGGCCATTGCACCGTTCCGGGTCGCCGGCAGGAGGTCTTTGCCTGCACGGGCAGGGCGCCGTCCCCCGAAGTCGTCGACAAGGCCCGCGCCACCTGCACGAGTACCGGGCACCCCGCATCGATGCTGAAGCCGCCACAAGGCGCGTGCTCCGCACAGGGGTGTCTGACGGTCGTGCCCGTGAAGAACGGCGCGTTGGATGCGGGCTGGTCGTGCCTGGTCTGGGTGGATGTGAAGGGGGCCGTCCATGGGCTCCCGCAGCCTCGCGTGTATGGGAACGCCTTCCAATGGGACGTGCGGGGAGAGACGCTCTGCGCGCACGTGGACGGGGGCTGCACGAACCGGGCGGCCTGCCTGCGGGAACTCTGCTACGCGGCGGCCCCGCCTCACCGACTGCTGCTGCCGAACCAGGGCTCGCCGCTGGAGTCGGACGGGGTGTACTTCGTGGGCCCCGCGATGTCTCCGGTACGGGTGGATGGGACGCTCGATGACCCCGCGTGGGCCCAGGCTCGCGAGGTGGTGGCCGAGACGCGGGCCCACCTCCTGTACGGTCCGCGCGCGTGGCGCGGTCCTGAGGACTCTTCCGTCCGGCTCAAGCTGCTGCATGACGCGGACGGCATGCTCCTCGCCGCCCGTGTCCGGGACGACCGGGTGGTTCCGCTGGCGCGGGGCGTCCCAGCCGTCGGGACGGACCACCTGGAGCTCGACTTCGGCCGCAATGGAATCGAGGCCCCTCGGTACGCGCTGTTGCTGGGCGCGGACCGGAAGGTGTCCCTGCGGCAGTGGCGGGACCGGAGGGGACGTGAGGTCGACTGGCCCCTCGAGTCTCAGTGCGTCTGGGCCTCCGAGGACGGGGGCTATGCGGTCGAGTGCCGCATCCCGAATGGCGTCATCTTCTTCATCCCCGCGGTGCCCGGTCCGTCGTGGTTCTCCGTCTGGGTCTCGGACGCTGACCAGCCCGGGACGCAGGAGACGCTGATGGGACCGCTGCTGACTGAAAACTTCGTGAGCGAGGTGCCACCGACCCTTCAGGAGGCGCGCTCCATCGAGCAGCAGAAGCAGGCGAGGCTTCCATGAGTGGACAGCGAAGAATGGCGTTGCACTTCGCGCTGATGGGGTTCGTTGTCCTGGCTTCGCGCGCCTCCGCGGGCGAGGCCTGCCGCGACGTGGGAGAGGTGTCCGACGTGGTGTCGTGCATGACGGACCCCGAGGACTGGGAACACCTCTCATGTGACACGCGCTGCAAGAAGGACTACTGCGTCGCCCTGCGCAATGACTCCCCGTTGCCCGGCATGCCCGCGGACTGGTGCCTGGTGGTGACAGACCGGAAGGGCACGGTGACAGGGAGCCTGGCGCTCACCGGGACCGAGGACGCGAAGGTCACCCGGGCGAGCGAGGCGGGGGGCATCGACGTGCGGGGACGGGACGAAGCGCGTCGCACGTTCGTGCTGCGCTCGAAGCGCCGGAAGGACGGCTCGCTCGTGGAGCTGGCTCGGACGACCGAGCGCGGGCCCACGACGGCTCTCACGCCCCTACCCGAGCCGAGACCGCAGCCGAAGTCGAAGCCGCAGGAGGCCTACTGCTCCATCGAGCCGTCCAATAGCGAGCCCACGCTGGCGCCTCCCACCTGCACGGGGCGAAAGCCGGCGGCGAGCTTCCTCCAGGAGGCGGCGAAGCTCTGTGCCACGTCGGCGGGCGCGGGCGAGCAGCCGGTGTCCGCGGTGGGCTCCTGCTCGGCGTCGGCGTGCATCGCGCTCGGGGCCGATGAGGGGGTGTGGGAGTGCGTGGTGGGGCAGTCGGACGGAGGCGCTCCGCATGTCCTCAAGTTCGCCGAGGTGGTGGGGTCCTCTGGCCTGAGCGGAGTCGCGCTGACGGGCACGAAGGTGTGCGCGACCTTCGTCCAGGGCGGCGGGAGCGGTGGCGACATCGTCTCGAGCGCCTGTGTCCTCATCGGCTCGCCGGACCGCCTTGTGCTGCCGGCTCCGCCGTCACGGGTCGCCTTCCTGGACGAGGAGGGCTACCACACCGTCCCCATGAAGGCCGAGCCCACGGTGGATGGGGACATCGCGGGCGACGCGGCGTGGGGGCCGGTCCAGCCGCTCCCGGCGCTCACCGACTCGAATGTCATCCATGGCCTGGGTGCGTGGGAGGGCCCTTTGGATGCGTCCGTCACGTGGCGGCTGGCACAGGGGGCCGACGCGCTGTACCTGGCCGCGCAGGTGGGCGACGACCGGGTGACGCCGGCTCGGCCTGGCTTGAGTCCCGTCTTCGCGGACCACCTGGAGCTCCGTCCGTACTACGCGGTCGTCCTGGAGCCGGAGGGCCACGCGTCCCTGCGCCAGTGGAGGGACTTCCGGGGGACCCGTGTGGACTGGCCCGTACGCGGCGCACGGTGCCGATGGCGGGCGCGGCAGGGTGGCCAGGACATCGAGTGCCGGCTTCCCTTCGGCGCGGTCGGTGCCCTTGCCGTGCCTCCGTCGCGCCAGGACCTCCTGCTGGTGTTCTCGGATGGGGACGGCGAGCCGCGCCAGAAGTCCCTGGTGGGGACGCGGGTCGACCTGTGGCTCTGGAAGGAATTGCCGCCCTCGATGGAGGACGCCATCTACCTGAAGCAGACCTACCCGTGAGCCTCGGGTCGCGGGGGTGGGGATGGAGTTGCCCCTGTCAAAACGGCTCTCCCGCACTTCGTGTGGACCGTGGGGTCAAACGGTGAGCAGTACGCGGCGACGCAGCAGGTCGAAGTTGGCTCGGCCATACATCTGACGCTTGAGGAGCTTGAGCTTCGTGATTTGGCCCT